>CALKYL010000377.1 GCA_938003515.1 uncultured bacterium | reverse complement strand
ACGAGATATATCAGTGTGACTGGAGTTCAGACGTGTGCTCTTCCGATCTGACCCGTCGCGGGCCGCGGCTGCGTCGGGCGCTACGCGGCGGTCAGCGGCGCCGGCGCGTGAGGCTGTCCGACGCGACCGATCCGACGATCAGCGCCCCGCCGGCGAAGGTCTGCCAGGGCGGCCGTTCGCCGTGCGCGAGCCACGCGAGCACCGGGTTGAGCGCCGGCTCGATCATCAGGAGCAGCGACACGCGCACGGCCGGCACGTCGCCGATCGCCCGGGCGAGCAGCACGTAGGCCAGCCCGACCTGGAACACGCCGAGCGCGGCCAGCACGAGCCAGTCCGTCGCGACGCCCGCGGACGGCGTCTGGCCGACGAGCGGCATCAGCGCGAACGACAGCGGGCAGACGATCGCGTTGCCCCAGGCGATCGCCGCGACGTTCGCGCCGGGTTCGCGGCGCGACAGCCGGCGCATGCCCGCGAGCAGCAGCGCGTAGCCGACGCCCGCGGCGAGCGCGATCGCGTCGCCGAGCCGCGGGTCCGGCGCCGTCGCCTGCGCGCTGCCCGGCGCGGACAGGCACAGCGCCATGCCGGCCGCGACCCCGACGAGCACGACGACGTCCCGGCGCCGGGCACGTTCGCCGAGCAGCGGCGGTCCGAGCAGCACGAGCCAGAGCGGCGCCGTCGCCTGCAGGAAGATGGCGTTGGCCGCGGTCGTCAGCGTGTTGGCGACGACGAACAGCCCGGTCGCGGCGAAGAAGGCCGGCGCGAGCAGCAGCATGCGTCGGTCGGGCCGGCGTCGCGCCTCGGGCAGCAGCACGAACAGGGTCGCCGCCGCGAACAGCGCGCGCAGGCCGGCGCGCTGCAGCGACGGCAGCTCGCACGCCTTGATCAGCGCACCGCCGGTCGCGAACAGCGCTCCGGCGCACACGACGCGCAACGCGGGCGGCATCGGCGGGGTTGTCGCACGCCCGCGCGCCGGTGTCCACGGCGCGCGCGCGCCGTGGCCGCTGGATTCGCGGCGGGCCGACCGCCACGCTCGTGGCGATGAGCAGCTTCCAGACCCTCGAGGTCGCCCAGCAGGGGCCGGTCCGCCACGTGCGCCTGAATCGGCCCGACGTGCGCAACGCGTTCAACGGCGTCGTCGTCGACGAGCTGCACGCGGCGTTCCGCGACGCCGACGGGGACGACGCGACCCGCGTCGTCGTGCTGAGCGGCAACGGCAAGAGCTTCTCGGCGGGCGCGGACCTCGCGTGGATGCGCGAGCAGGCCGAGCTGCCGCACGCCGAGAACGCGAAGGGCGCCGACCGCATGGCGCGGGTGTTCCTCGCGATCGCACGCTGCAAGAAGCCGGTCGTCGGCCGCGTGCACGGCCACGCGCTGGGCGGCGGCTCCGGGCTGACGGCCGCGGTCGACGTCGCGATCTGCTCGGAGGACTGCGTGTTCGGCCTGACCGAGGTCAAGCTCGGCATCGTGCCGGCGGTCATCTCGCCGTTCGTGCTGCAGAAGATCGGCACGGGCCGCGCGCGCACGCTGTTCCTGACCGGCGAACGCTTCGACGGCCGCGAGGCGGAGCGCATCGGCCTGGTGCACCGCGCGGTGCCGGCCGCCGGGCTCGACGACGCCGTCGCGGCAGTGGTGCAGGAGCTGCTGTCGGCCGGCCCGGCCGCGGTCGCGAGCGCGAAGGAGCTGATCCGCAGCGTCGCGCACCTGTCCCTCGAGGCCGCGATCCCGGTCACGTCGAAGTGGATCGCCGACCTGCGCGCGACGCCCGAGGCCAGGGAGGGCTTCGCGGCGTTCCTCGAGAAGCGCAAGCCGGGCTGGACGAGCTGACCTGCCGGTCAGCGCTCACGCCGCAGGCGCAGCAGCGCCTCGTCGAGCACCGGGTCGCCTTCGGCCAGCTCGGCGGCGCTCGCGGCGACGTGCAGGTGCGGCGCGATGCCCTCGCCCTCGAAGCCCGACCCGTCGGGGCGCAGCGCCTGCCAGCTCGGCAGCAGCACCGCGAGCCCCGGCGCGAGGTCGTGCGGCTGCGGGTTGCCGGAGCTGCCGTAGGAGCGTTCACCGACCAGGAACGCCCGGCCGGCCTGCTTCATCATCAAGAGGAACGCCTCGCAGCTCGACATGTTCTGCGGGCCCATCAGCACCGCGACCGGGCCGCGGAACGCGTCCGGCGGCTCGTTGCCCTTGATGCGCCGGTCCTGGCGGTCGCCGAAGCCGTCGGGGGCGCGCGGGTCGCGCACCCGGTGCGCGGCGTAGACCCGTTCGCCCTCGACGAAGAACGCCGCGAGCCGCCGCGCGAGCAGCTCGTCGCCGCCGCCGTTGGTGCGCACGTCGAGCACCAGCGCCCGGCAGTCCAGCATCGTGCGCAGCGTCTGCAGCAGCTGGTCGAAGTCGCGGCGCTGCTCGCGCGCGAACGAGCCCACGAACAGGTAGCCGATGTCGTCCTCGGTGCGCGCGGCGAGGCCGACCCGGCCGACGCGGGTCAGCTTCGGCAGGCGGCGCTGCAGGCCGCGCAGATCGAAGTTGGCGGCGACCTGTCGCCTCCATGTGGGCAGCGAGGCATCGCGCCATCGCACGGTCACGTGCACGTCCTGCGCGGTCGCGAGCAGCTCCGCAGTCGCGAGGGCGAGCGCCGCACCGCTGGTGCAGGCGGCGAGCGTCGGCGCGTGGTCCCGCTCGAGCCGGCGCCAGTCGATGCCGAGGTGGTCGCGGTACGAGTAGTGGTCGCGGATCGCCGCGAACAGGCGTTCGGCCGCGCGGGCCGCGGCGCCGTCCGGCAGCGGCTCGCCCGCGGTCGCGAAGTGCCACGGCGTCTCGGCGAGCGCGCCGCCGTCCTTGCCGTGGAAGCCCGCCGAGCCCGCGCACGCGAGCGACATCGTGTAGACGCGGTCGGGCTCGAGGTCGACCGCGAGCGACAGCGTGTGCTCGTCGAGCCACTGCGCGGCGGTGACCGCGGGGAAGCTCGGCCCGCCGCCGCACACCGCGTGGCGCCGCGTGTCCATCGGCCGGTCGAAGCGCGCCGTCAGCCGGGTCGTGGTGCGCGGGTCGACCTCGGCGGCGCCGTGCCTCGGCGACAGCTCGGCGACGCGCGGCGGCGCCTGCGCGGCGGCGAGGGCGGCAAGCGTCGTGAGCACGGCCCCGCGAGCCAAGATCCACGAGAAGGTCCTCACGTCCGGTCGCCTGACGCGCCGTAGCGCGCGCGTTCGTGCAGCGCGGCGGCGCGCAGCATGGCCGGTGCCAACGTAATGCAGGCCAACCAGGCGATGG
>CALKYL010000376.1 GCA_938003515.1 uncultured bacterium | reverse complement strand
CGGCGCGCCGCCGTCGGGGTCACACCGGTCGGTCGCGTCCCACTTCTCGGTCTCGAAGTTCCAGAACGCGTTGAGCACGATGCGCTGGCCCTGTTCGTCGAGGATGCCGACCGGCTGCGCCCAGTGGGTGCCGTCGCCGTACGCGACGTGCGGGGAGCCGTCGAAGATGCCCGCGACGATGTCGAGGTCCCCGTCGCCGTCGAAGTCCACGAACTGTGGACTCATGCCGATGCATCACCAGTTGCCGAAGTCGAGGATCTTGCCCTCGGCGTCCTTCAGCTTCTGCTCGGCGCCGAAGCGCGGCGCGCCGTCGCCGGGCAGCCGCGCGGCCCACGTGAGGTGGCCGCGCAGGTCGCCGACGACGACGTCGAGGCGGCCGTCGCCGTCGACGTCGTGGAACACGGGGGACGGGAACAGGCGGCTCTTGCCGAGCAGCGCGTCGCCGGCCGACAGGCGCACCGGCGCTCGGAGCTCGGCCTGCTGCGCCGCGAGCGGCGCCAGCGCGAGGCCGGCGAGCACGAGACGCGGGAACGGACTGCGAGGGGTCGTGGACATCGGCTTCTCCTGGATCGACGGGTGGTCCCAAGTCGACGGGCCCCCACGATACCGCGCCGCGCGCGCATGGGGCCCGTGCCCCTAGGCGAACCCGTTCTCGCTCGGCCCGAGGCGGGTCAGCACCGAGCCGCCGGCGCGGCTCGCGAACACGCCGAACGCCGCGAGCCCGGCGATCGCGCGGTGGGCGGGCAGGGTCGGCCAGACCAGGTCCGCGCGCACCCACAGGCAGATCAGCCCGAGCAGCGCCAGTTCGGCGAGCAGCTGGGCGAATTGCCGCGGGTGCAGCGCGAGCCCGACGAGGCTCGCGGCGAGGTCGCCGGCGAGCAGGCCGGTCAGCACCGCGTGGCCGCAGTCGTAGCGGCCCGCGAAGGCGCCGACGCAGCCGTAGACGCCCGCCCGCACGAGCAGGGCGGTCAGGTGGATGGCGGTGTCGACGCGTTCGACGGTGCGTTCGTCCATGGCGACGTGCCCGGCGGGCCGGGTCACCCGCTGCATCGACATCGTGGCTGCGCAGGTGAAGTCCGGTATCGTCCGGGCGCATGCGCTGCGTCGTCGCCGTGCTCTGCCTGTTCGCCGGCTGCGTCGGCTTCCACCCGCTGGAACCCGACTGGCGCCGCCATGCCGACGACGAATCCCCCGTAGACTCGGGACCGACGCTGCCACCGGAGGCCTGGGAGGTGCTCGGCTACAGCCACGAAGGCCGTCCGCTGCGCGTGCGCCGCCTCGGCCACGGCCCGCGGCGCGTGATCTGGATCGGCGGCATCCACGGCAACGAGCGCGAGGGCGCGGTCGCGACCGCCGAGCTGCCGGTCGCCTTCGCGCGCGTGCCCGGCGCGCTCGAGCAGGTCACGCTGACGATCGTCGAGGACCTCAACCCCGACGGCACCGCCGGCAACCGGCGCGGCAACGCGCGCGGCGTCGACCTCAACCGCAACTACCCGGCGACGAACTACCTGCCGGGGCCGAGCTTCGGCAGCCGACCGCTCGACCAGCCCGAGGCGCGCGCGCTGCACGACCTGGTGCTCGCCGAGCGGCCGCACCTGGTCATCGTCGCGCACAGCTGGCGCGGCGACCACTTCATCAACTTCGACGGCCCCGCGCTCGAACTCGCGGAGCTGTTCGCAGAGCGCTCGGGCTACCGCGTCAAGCCGTCGGACAGGATCGCCCCGACGCCGGGCTCGCTCGGTTCGTGGATCGGGCGCACCCTCGACGTGCCGATCCTGACGCTCGAATACGAACGCGGCGCCGACCCGCTCGCGTGCTGGCTCGACACGCGCGACGCGATCCTCGCGGTCGTCCTGGCGGCCTGAGCGATGTGGCGCTGGCTGGCGACGCGGCTCGGCTGGCTCCTGGTGACGCTGCTCGGCGTCACCTTCGTGACGTTCCTCGTGCTCGACCTCGCGCCGGTCGATCGCGCCGAGCTCGAGGCGACGCAGGCGACGGCCGCCGGCTCGTACCCGGACCGAGCCGCCCGCCAGCTCGCGGTCGAGCAGCTGCGCGTGCGCTACGGCATGGTCGACCCGGTCACGCGCGAGCCGCTGCCGCTGTGGCGCCGCTACGCGGGCTGGCTCGGCAACGCGCTGACGCTGCGGCTCGCAGGGCCGGGCGAGGACGACGCGGCGCTGTGGCGCCGGCTCGGCGAAGCGCTGCCGGTCACCGCGTTGCTCGGCGGCCTCGGCCTCCTGCTCGCGTTCGGGGTCGGGCTGCCGCTCGGGGTGTGGCTCGGGCGGCGCGTCGGCGCGCCGGCCGAACGCGCGGTTTCGGCCGCCATGCTGGTCGCCGTCGGGCTGCCCGAGTTCCTGCTCGCGACGCTGCTGCTGCTCGCGTTCAGCGTCGCGTGGCTGCAGTGGCTGCCGGCGAGCGGGCTGCGCAGCAACGGCGCGGAGCAGTGGGGGCTCGTGCGCCAGCTGCTCGACTTCGCGTGGCACCTCTTGCTGCCGGTCACGGTGCTGGCGCTCGGACCGGTCGTGCTGGTCACGCGCTTCGTGCGAGACGCCGTCGCGCGGGCCAGCGCCGCCCCGTTCGTCACGAGCCTGGTCGCGCTCGGCGTGGAGCCCGACGAGCTGCGCCGGCGGCTCCTGCGCCACGGCGCGACCCCGGCGGCGACCCTGGTCGGCAGCCTGCTGCCGATGCTGGTCGGCGGCTCGATCGTCGTCGAGAGCATGTTCGCGCTCGACGGACTCGGTCGCATCGCCTTCCAGGCGGTGCGCGGACAGGACCAGGCCATGGTCATGGCGCTGGTGCTGCTGACGTCGGCGGTGACGCTCGTCGCCCTCTTGGTCTCGGACCTGATGCACCGCGTCGTCGACCCGCGCGTGAGGCTCGCCGGGTGAAGGCGCGCGCGGAGCGACGCCGGCGGCTCGGCTGGCTGCCGGGCTCTTGCCTCGGACTCGTCGTGCTGGTCGGGCTGTTCGCGCCGCTGCTCGCCAACGACGTGCCCCTCGTCGCCAGCGTCGGGGGCCAGTGGACGTTCCCCGCGCTCGCGGACCTGTTCGGCGAGCCGCCGCCCGGCCCCGGTGACCTCGCGTGGAAGCAGTGGTGGGCGCGGCTCGACCCGCGCGGCGACGACTGGGCGCTGATGCCGCCCTGGCCGTACGGCCCGCTCGAGACCGACGCGTCGCGCTTCGGCGCCGCGCCGACCCTCACGCACCCGCTGGGCAACGACGACACCGGCCGCGACGTGCTCGCCCGCATCGTGCACGGAGCGTCGACGGCGGTCGCGATCGGCCTGCCCGCGGTGCTCGCCGCCGCGCTGGTCGGCACGCTGCTCGGCCTCTGGGCCGGCGTCGCCGGGGGCGTGGCCGACGTGCTCGTGCTGCGGCTGATCGAGGTGTTCCTGTGCTTCCCGACGCTACTGTTCCTGCTGTTCTCGGCGGCGTTCTTCGGCAGCTCGTCGCTCGGACTGACGATCGTCATGGCGTCGCTGTTCTGGATCGGCTTCGCGCGCATCGTCCGCGGCGAGATGCTGTCGCTGCGCGAGCGCGACTTCGTGCTGGTCGCGCGCGGCCTCGGCGTGCCGACGTGGCGCATCCTGCTGATGCACCTGCTGCCGCAGGTCGCGGGCCAGGTCGGCGTCACCGCGGCGTTCTGCATGGCGAGCGCCGTCGTCGCGGAGTCGACGCTGTCGTTCCTCGGCATCGGCCCGAACGCGGCGAGCTCGTGGGGCACGATGCTGCGGCAGGGCCGCGAGCACGCGGCGACCGGCGCGTGGCACCTGTGGCTGGCGGAAGAGGCCGTTGTGGGGGGCTAAGATGAAGATAGGGTCGGAGCGCTTCACGGAAACAATTTCACGGTCGACGCCAGACGACTTAAGGTACGCAATAGACCGCGTACTGGA
>CALKYL010000375.1 GCA_938003515.1 uncultured bacterium | reverse complement strand
CAGGCCCGCTAAGCCTCTTTGCCCGTTTTCGGTGGCGCTGCGGCGCGAGAGTCCGCGTCCCGCCGCCACTTCTGGACCCGTCTGAACCCCGCTCATGACCGAACCAGAACCGATGATCGAGGCGATCGACCTGTGCAAGCACTACGGGTCGTTCGCAGCGATCGACAACCTGTCGTTCACGATCCGCCGCGGCGAGGTCGTCGCGTTCCTCGGCCCCAACGGCGCCGGCAAGTCGACGACGATGAAGGTGCTCACCGGGTATCTGGCGCCGACGTCCGGGACCGCGCGGCTCTGCGGCATCGACGTCGTGCAGGACCGGGTCCGCGCCACCGAGCGGCTCGGCTACCTGCCGGAGAACGGCCCGCTCTACCAGGAGATGACGCCGCGCGAGCTGCTGGCGTTCTTCGCCGAGGCGCGCGGCCTCGGCAGCGCCCGCTTCCGCGAGCGGCTCGACTACGTCACCACCGAGTGCGACCTCGGCGAGCTGCTCGACAAGCCGATCGGCAAGTGCTCGAAGGGCCAGAAGCAGCGCGTCGGCATGGCGCAGGCGCTGCTGCACGACCCCGAGGTGCTGATCCTCGACGAGCCGACGACGGGCCTCGACCCGAACCAGATCCGGCACGTGCGCGAGCTGGTCAAGAAGCTCGGTGAGACCCGCACCATCCTGCTGTCGACGCACCTCTTCCAGGAGGTCGACGCGATGGCTGGCCGCGTGCTGCTGGTCGACGACGGCCGGCTCGTGTTCGACGGCACGCCCGCCGAGTTCAAGCAGAAGGGGCAGGGCCAGATGGACCACGCCTTCCACACGCTGACCACGCACAGCTAGGAACCCCGATCATGAACACCAACATCGTGACCGCGGTCTGGAAGCGCGACCTGCGCAGCTGGTTCGGCAACCCGACCGGCTACGTCTTCATCATCCTGTTCGTGCTCCTGGCGACCTTCGCGCTGATGTGGTCGCCGGCGTTCTTCCAGAACAACCTCGCCAACCTCGACACGCTCAACACGCCCTGGTTCCCGGTGCTGGCGATCCTGTTCGTCGCCGCGTCGACGATGAACATCTGGGCGAGCGAGCGCGCGACCGGCACCCAGGAGCTCTTGTTCACGCTGCCCGGGCGCGACTTCGACCTGCAGTTCGGCAAGTTCCTGGCGGCGGCGTCGGTCTACACGATCTCGCTCGCCTTCACGCTGGTGCTGCCGCTCGCGCTGACGTTCCTCGGCAACCCGGACGTGGGCCAGCTGTTCGCGAACTACGTCGGCTACTGGCTGCTCGGCCTGATGCTCGTCAGCGTGTCGATGGTCGGCTCGCAGCTGACCAGCAACAGCACCGTCGCGCTGCTGCTCTCGATCGGCCTGTGCGCGATCGTCGTCTACTTCGACTGGATCATGGGCTGGCTCGGCTTCTTGAGCTGGCAGTCCAACGGCCCGGTCGGCCAGTTCGAGCTGTTCGCGGGCGGCGAGCTGCCGCTCTCGGGCTTCCTGCTGTTCCTCGGCCTGACGGTCGCGTTCTTCTACCTGGGGCTCGTGCTGCTCGCGCGGCGCCACTGGCGCACGCAGGAGCAGGCCGTGCACAGCGGCGCCCGCTTCGCGGGCCTCGCGGTCGGCGCGCTGGCGCTGACCGTGATCGGCGTGCAGGCGCTGCCGCGCGTCGACGTGACGGTCGAGGGCATCCACTCGCTCGGCGAGGAGACCCGCGAGCTGCTCGCCGACCTCGACGCCGACAAGCCGGTCTACATCACCGCCTACGTCAGCGAGGAGGTGCCCGAGCAGTTCGTGCAGCAGAAGAAGCTGCTGCTGAACCTGCTGGACCAGTTCGACGCGATCGGCGGCGCGGCCGTCGAGAAGCAGATCGTGATCCCCGAGCCCTACTCGCCGGAGGCGCGCCGCGCCGAGAACGAGTTCGGCATCAAGTCGCAGATGGTCACGATCCCGCTGCCGGGCGGCGGGCTCGCCGACATCCAGATGTACCTCGGCTTCGCCGTGCAGAGCGGCACCCAGGAGGTCGTGACGCCGTTCGTAGGTCCGGCCATCCCGCTCGAATACGAGCTGATGCGCAGCATCCGCACGGTGTCCAAGGCCGACCGCAAGAAGGTCGGCCTCTTGAAGACCGACGTCGAGCTGTTCGGCGGCTTCGACATGCAGACGTTCCAGCAGAAGCCGCGCTGGGCGATCGCCGAGGAGCTCGAGCAGCAGTACGACATCGAGAACGTCGACCCGGCGAGCGACTACCCCGACGACCTCGACTGCCTGGTCGTGCCGCAGCCGAGCTCGCTCGAGCAGGAGCAGATGGACCGGCTGCAGGACTGGATCCTCGCCGGCAACCCGACGCTGGTCTTCGAGGATCCCGCGCCGCTCGGCGCCTGGGGCACGGCCGCCGACGACCAGAAGGGCGGCATGCAGGCCCGCATGATGGGCGGCGGCGGGCCCGAGAAGGGCAACTTCCAGGGCTTCCTCGCCGCGCTCGGCGTGCGCATGCCGATCGGAGCCGTGGTCTGGCGCCTGAGCTACCGCCCG
>CALKYL010000374.1 GCA_938003515.1 uncultured bacterium | reverse complement strand
CGCGTGCACCGCGCGGCGCATCGCCGGCCGCCACAGGTCGGGCGCGTGCGGGTGCTGGCGCTGGGTCGCGAGCGCCGCGTCCAGCGCGAGCACGGCGGCGCGCGCCGACCTCGCCGCCGGGCTGTTGCCTGCCTTCTCCATCCGGATCGGCTATCGGCAGCCGCACGGGTCGGCCTATACGCGTCGGTGCGGTCGTTTATGCGGTCGGCGCCGCCGAGACAGCTGCCATCGGCCCCCTCCGTCTGCTAAACCAACCACGTGCCGAAGATGCCGACGCTGCAGAACGGGTGGGTCTGTGTGGTGCTCGCGGCGCTCGTCGCGTGCGGGGGGCCCGTCTCCCGCGTCGACCTCGCGGCGCCGGACGCCGCGGCCACGGGGCAGGGCGTCGAGCCGCGCGTGCTCGTCTGCACGCTGACCGGCAAGCTCGGCACGCAGGAGCTCGCGCGCGCGCACCGCACGGTGCGCGAGGCGGAGTCGCTCGCCTGCAGCTACGTGATCTTCCGGCTCGAGGACGCCGGCAGCCAGGGCGAGGACCAGAGCGACCTGCAGAGCCTGTACGACCGCGTGCAGGGCACGGAGATCGGCACCGTCGCGGTGCTGCGCGGCCGGGTGACCCAGGGCGCCGCCGGGCTCGCGCTGTGCTGCGAGCAGGTGTTCTGCCTGCGCGGCGCCGAGTGGGGCGAGGTGCACAAACCGGAGCAGGAGATCGAGGAGCTGTTGAGCCGTTCGCCGGAGGACGCGATGTCGGCGCGGCTCGACTCGCTGCGCGAGATGATGGCGTCGCGGCTCTCGCGGCGGGACAACCAGCTGCGCCCGGACGCCAGGAAGCTCGCGCTGGCGATGGCCGACCCCCGCGTGCAGCTGGTCGCGGCGACGGTGCGCGAGGGCGGCGTCGAACGTCCGCGCGTGCTCGACCAGTCGGAGCTCGCGGCGCTGCAGGCGTCGGGCGCGCGGGTGCTCGGCGACCGCCCGTTCCCGCGGCCGCTCGTCCTGACGGCGGCCGAGGCCGAGGAGTACGGCCTGTCGAACGGCACGCTGCAGGGCCAGGACCAGCTCGCGGACGTGCTGGCGATCGACCGCCAGGCGATCGGCGAGCTGACGACCAACTGGGCCGAGCAGATGGTCGGCTGGCTCGAGCTGCTGCAGCCGTTCCTGCTGGTGGTCGGCTTCCTGTTGCTGCTCGTCGAGATCAAGACGCCCGGGCTCGGCCTTCCCGGCCTGCTCGGGGTCGCGTTCCTCGCGCTGGCGCTGTTCTACAGCTACCTGGTCGGGCTCGCCGAGGTCACCGAGATCCTGGTGTTCTTCCTCGGCCTCGCGGCGATCGCGGTCGAGATCTTCCTGCTCCCCGGCACGGTCGTGTTCGGCGTGGTCGGCTTCCTGTGCCTCGTGCTCGCGCTCGTGCTCAGCCGGCAGTCGTTCGTGCTGCCGAGCAACGCCGTCGAGGAGGGCATCCTCTTGTCCAACCTCGCCAACCTCACGCTCCTGTTCGTGCTCGTGCTGGTGCTCGGCGCGACCCTGTGGCGGCTGCTTCCGCGGGTGCCGTGGTTCAACCGCGTGTTCCTGGTGCCGCCCGGGCCCGGCCAGGAGCCGGCCAGCAACAGCGTGGCGAGCGGCCTCGGCCTTCGGCACGACAGGCTCGTCGGCCTCGTCGGCCGCACCGGCACCGCGGTGACGACCCTGCGGCCGACCGGCACGATGGCGATCGACGGCGACCGCATCGACGTCGTGACCGAAGGCGAGTTCGTCGAGAGCGGCGCGGCCGTGCGCGTGCTCTACGTGCAGGGCAACCGCGTCGTGGTCGCGGTCGACAGCGCGCACGGCGGCGCGGGTTCCGGCGGCGGTGGTTCCGGCGGCGGTGGATCCGGCGAGAGGGCCGCCGGCGAGGGCGCGGCCGGCAGCCGCAGCGGCGAGCAGGGCAGCGTCGGCGTCGTCGTGCTGCTGTGCATCGTCGGGCTGGCGCTGATCGTCGCCGAGGTGCTGTTCGTCTCGTTCGGCATCATCGCGACCCTGTCCGGCGTCGCGCTCCTGAGCGCGATCTTCGTCGCGTTCCAGGAGTCGATCGCGTTCGGCGTCACGATGGTGATCGTCGAGTCGATCGCCGCGCCGGTCGTCTTGACGATGTCGTTCAAGATCCTGCCCAAGACGCCGTTCGGCAAGGCGCTGATCCTCAGCGGGCCGGCGACGCAGGGCTCGAAGGCCGCCGCCGACCAGCGGCTCGGCGACCTGCTGCACAAGACCGGCGTGACGCTCAGCGCGCTGCGGCCCGCCGGCTTCGCCCGCATCGACGGCAAGAAGGTCGACGTCGTCACGCGCGGCGACATGCTGCCGGCCGACTGCGCAATCGTGGTGCTCGAGGTGTCGGGCAACCGCGTCGTCGTCGGCCGCGCGCCGAACGAGGCGCCCGCCGCTCCCGCCGGTCCCCAGTCCTGATCTTCCCGAACCAACTCTACACGACGCATGCTCGCCCAATTCCGCGACGCCGGCTTCTGGACCTGGGTCCTCATCGGCCTGCTGGTCTTCTTCGTCATCCTGGTCCTGCTGCTGCTGAAGTTCCTGAACCTGTGGATCCAGTCCTACATGTCGGGGACGAAGATCGGCTTGTTCCAGCTGGTCGGCATGTCGCTGCGCAAGGTCAACCCGACCGTCATCGTGCGCGGCGCGATCTCGGCGACCCAGGCGGGCCTGCCGCTCAACGTGCGCGACCTCGAGGCGCACTACCTCGCCGGCGGCCGCGTGCTCAACGTCGTGCAGGCGCTGATCGCCGCCGACCGCGCCAACCTCGGCCTCGACTTCCGGCAGGCGGCCGCGATCGACCTCGCCGGCCGCGACGTGCTCGACGCCGTGCAGACGTGCGTCAACCCGAAGGTCATCGACTGCCCGCAGCAGTCGGCGAAGGTCGCGGCGATGGCCAAGGACGGCATCCAGGTGCTCGCCAAGGCGCGCGTGACCGTGCGCACCAACATCCAGCGCCTCGTCGGCGGCGCCACCGAGGAGACGATCATCGCGCGCGTCGGCGAGGGCATCGTGTCGCCGATCGGCTCGTCGAACTCGCACAAGGACGTGCTCGAGAACCCGGACCGCATCTCGAAGGGCGTGCTGCAGAAGGGCCTCGACGCGGGCACCGCCTTCGAGATCCTGTCGATCGACATCGCCGACGTCGACATCGGCGACAACATCGGCGCGCGCCTGCAGGCCGACCAGGCCGAGGCCGACAAGCGCGTCGCGCAGGCGGCCGCCGAGTCACGCCGCGCGATGGCCGTCGCCGCCGAGCAGGAGAACGTCGCCGAGATCGCGGCCAACCGCGCCAAGCTCGTGCTCGCCGAGGCCGAGGTGCCCAAGGCCATGGCCGAGGCGTTCCGCTCGGGCAACCTCGGCATCCTCGACTACCAGCGCATCAAGAACATCGAGGCCGACACGCGCATGCGGCGCGGCATCGCCGCCGGCGAGGAGGCGCACCTCGAGTCCGAGGAGGACAAGAAGAAGATGCCGGGCGAGGAGTAGCGGCAGGCGATGGGACGCTTCCTCGAGTTCCTGTTCAAGAACCCGATCATCCTGTTCCTGCTCGGGGCGTGGCTGATCGGGCTGATCGGCAACGTCCTGAAGGCGCAGCGGAAGGCGCGCGAGCGGCGCGAGGCGGCGACGCGACCGCAGCCGGTGCCCCAGCCGCGCACGCAGCCGGAGCCGCGGTCGCCGCGCGAGCCG
>CALKYL010000373.1 GCA_938003515.1 uncultured bacterium | reverse complement strand
GGCGGGCGCTCCGGCGGCCTCGGCCGGCTGCCCGGCCGCGCGGTCGAGCTCGGGGTGCCCGTCGTCGGCGGCGCCGGACTGCCCGTCGTCGGGCGGGGCCGGGAACAGCAGGTTGACGAGCGGGATGTTCGCCGTGCCCTCGTGGTTGAGCCGGCCGGTCGCGGCGAGCCCGCCGGCCAGCGAGCCCGCGAACAACACGAGTCCGATCAGGACCTTCACCATCATGCCTGCCATGGCTCTCCTCGTCGTGCGTCGTGGTGTCCGTCGTCGCGGCCGTCGCGAAGCCGCGTCGCGAGCTCGTCGAGCTCCGCCTGCTCGCGCTGCGTCGCCTCGCGGCGCCACGCGTCGTGCGCGTCCGTGCGCAGCCGCTGCAGCGCCTTCTTGTCGCGCGCGCGGCGCGCGTAGCCGGCGCGCACGACCTCGAGCTGCTGCTCGGCCGCCCGCTTCTGCCGCGACAGGCGCCAGCGGTGCCGCCGCAGCCCGGTCTCGAGCGCGCGCGCGAACCCGCCCACCGCGTCCGGACGGGCCGACTGGTCGGCGCACTCGCGCAAGCCGAGGTCCGCGGCCTCGAGCTTGCGCTCGAAGCCGTTCACCTCCGCCATGGCCTTCGCGAGCTCCTGCTTGGCCACGCGCTCGAGCTGGGAGCGCAGGCGCAGCACGGACTCCAGGCGGAAGCGGAAGCGTCGCATGAGTGCCCTATCGGCGGTGGCATGGGCCGGTCGTTAGCAGATCCGCCTGGCGACGCGGCCGCGGCGCGCGACGCGCCGTTCTCGGGCTCACGCCCCGGCGACCTGCTGCAGCCGCGCCCTGGTGTCGGCCAGGGGCCGGGGGTCGCGGCCGTGGTGCAGCAGCTGCTCGATCGCGCCGATCTTCGCGATCGCCTGGTCGAGCAGGGGATCGGCGCCGTGGCGGTAGGCGCCGACCGACACGAGGTCGCGGTTCTCCTCGTAGTGCGCCAGCAGCTCCCGGAGCCGTCGGGCGCGCCGCTGGTGGTCCTGGTCGGTGACCTTCGGCATCAGACGACTGATCGACGCCAGCACGTCGACCGCCGGGAAGCGGCCGCGTTCGGCGATGCGTCGGCTCAGCACGATGTGGCCGTCGAGGTAGCCGCGCAGGGCGTCGGCGACCGGCTCGTTCATGTCGTCGCCGTCGACGAGGACCGTGAACATGCCCGTGATCGTGCCGTGGCCGTCGCTGCCGAGGCGTTCGACGAGCCGCGGCAGCGACGCGAACAGGGACGGCGGGTAGCCGCGCAACGTCGGCGGCTCGCCGGCGGCAAGTCCGACCTCACGCACCGCCATCGCGTAGCGCGTCACCGAGTCCATCATGAACAGGACGTCGGCGCCGGCGCCGCGGAACGCCTCGGCGATCGCGACGGCCGTCAGCGGCGCCTTCATGCGCAGCATCGGCGCCGCGTCCGACGTGCACGCGACGACGACGCTCTTCTGCAGCCCTTCCGGCCCGAGCGCTTCGGTCACGAACTCACCGACCTCGCGGCCGCGTTCGCCGATCAGCGCGATGACGTTGACCTGCCCGGCGTGGCTCTTCGCGATCTGGCCGAGCAGCGTCGACTTGCCGACGCCGGACCCCGCGAAGATGCCGATGCGCTGCCCCTTGCCGCACGTCAGCAGCCCGTCGATGGCCGCGACTCCGGTCTCGATCGGCTCGTCGATCGGCGTGCGCTGCAGCGGCGACGGCGCGGCGCCCGCGAGCGGCTGCAGGCGTCCGACGATCTCGGGGCCGCCGTCGAGCGGCCGGCCGAGCGCGTCGACGACGCGGCCGAGCATGCCGGCGCCGACCGGCACGGCCAGCGGCCGGTGGTCGTTGCAGACACGGTCCCAGGGCGCGACGCGGTGCGCGTCGCCGAGCGCCATGACCACGGCGTCGTCGCCGGTGAAGCCGACGACCTCCGCCGGGATCGGCAGGCGCCCGCCCTCGGCGGCGATGGTGCACGTGTCGCCGATCGCGGCGGCGAGGCCCTGCACGTGGATCGCGATGCCGCGGATCGCCCGCACCTTGCCCTCGGCGCGCGGGCGGTTGAGCGCGCGGGCCGCGTCGAGCGCGCGCGCGAGGCCGGCGGGCAGGGTCACGCGGTGGCCTCGCGGCGGACCTCGGCGCAGATGCGTTCGAGCACGTCCTGCGGGTCGTAGCGCAGGCGGCCGGCGCCGGTCTCGGCCCGCACGCCGCCGCGCGGCACGTTGCCGTCGGCGACGAACGACGCCGCGGCGACCTCCTCGGCGAGCTCGGGCATGGCGGCGAGCCGCGTGCGCACGGCCTCCAGGTCGGCGGGGTGGAGCCGCACGACGAGGTCGCCGCGGTCGCTGCCGTGCACGCAGTCGGCGAGGCAT
>CALKYL010000372.1 GCA_938003515.1 uncultured bacterium | reverse complement strand
CGCCCAGCAGGTTGCCGGCGTCCACCGGCACGCCGAACAACGCCGCCCGCAGCGACGTCGGGTCGAGGTCCTGCCAGCCGTCCGGGTCGTTCAGGGACAGCGTCATCGTGCCGTCGGGCTGGATCGCCAGCGCGACCGACGGCGTGCCGGGATGCAGCGCGCCGGCCTGGTGGATCGCGGTCACCGCGTCGATGTCGGCGCTGCCGGCGCCGGCGTCGAAGATCGGCGCGCCGGTCGCGTCCGGGGACACGCCGCTGACGACGTCGACGAGGCGCACCGCGACGATCGACTGCAGATCGACGGCGCCCGACGAGACCATCGGATGCGCGGCGAGGTCGGCGAGATCGAAGGCGTCGCCGCCGGCGTCGACGACGTCCTGCGCGTCGACGAACGGGCTCGTCGCGGCGAGCACGGGGTGCTGGCCCGCGAGCCGTTCGTAGCTGCCGATCGGCACGCTGCCGAACGGCCCCGGCTGCACGGCCGGGCCGTGGTAGCGCGCCGGAAAGCGCGCGAACCGCACGCCGTCGCTGCTGACCTCGACGTAAGAGACCTCGGCGAACGACGTCCACCACGCGCTGCCGACGCGGAACGGGTTCTCGCCGACGATCAGGTCGGCGCCAGGGCCGTCGGTGATCGGCGTCGCGAAGCCGAGCGTGAGGTCGCCGGCGACGCCGAGCGAATGCACGCCGAACGCGCCGTCCGGCGCGCCGAGCGCGTTCGCGGGCGCGAAGATGCCGCCGCCGGCGCCGCCGTTGGTGTTGGCGGAGAGCACCTGCGAGGCGAACGGGCCGGGCGCCTGGGACGCGGCCGGCAGGGGGGCGAGGAGACCGGCGGCGCAGAGCGCCACGACCGGGAACGAGTAGATCGGGGACATGGTTCGCGGGCGTCCTACGCGCCCGGTGACGGAGAGCGGACGGCGCCACGGGCGCCGGCCCCCTGCGGATGTTCTGGCTCCCGATTCGTCCTTGGGCGAGCCTTCCCGGCGGCGCCGCGCGGCCCGCCAGTGGCGTGTTTCGCCTTCGTCCTCGGTCACAGCTGCGGGACAGCGCCGGACTCGCACCGGACTTCCCCGCGGAGGGCGCTCGCAGGAGTACGCGAGCGCGTTGCGGAAAGCAACGGCGGCGCGCGCTCCAATGGCGGCATGCGCGAGCTCGCTCCCGGTGTCACCCGGACGGAGGATCCCGGCGGCCGCCCGGCGGTCGCGCTCGACGGCCGCGGCGGCCGGGCGGTGGTCGCGACGACCGGCGCCCAGGTGCTGTCCTGGCACGCGCCGGACGGCGACGTGCTGTGGACGGCGAGCGAGCCGGAATACGCACCGGGCAAGCCGGTGCGCGGCGGGGTGCCGGTCGTGTTCCCCTGGTTCGGCGAGCACCACGGCGCGCCGGACCTGCCGGCGCACGGCTTCGCGCGCGCGCTCGCGTGGGAGGTCGTGGGCGCGGGCGCCGGGCCCCGCGTCGTGCTCGCGGTGACGGACGACCCGGACACGCGTCGGATGTGGCCGCACGCGTTCCGCCTCGAGCTCGCCGTCGATCTCGCGCGCGGTCTCGAACTCGCTCTGACCGTCACCAACACGGGCGACGACCCGTGCACGTTCGAGGAGGCGCTGCACAGCTACTTCGCGGTCGGCGACGTGCGCACCGCGTCCGTGCACGGTCTCGAGGACGTGCCGTGCGTCGAGCACGCCCGCGATCCCGAAGAGGCGTGGGACCCCGCGGCGCCGCTGCGCTTTCGCGCCGAGACGGACCGCGTGTTCCAGGGGGTGCCCGACGAGCTGGTGCTGCGCGCCCCGGCGCTCGGGCGCGACGTGCGGCTGACGACGCAGGACGCGCGCTCGGCGATCGTCTGGAACCCCTGGCCGAAGAAGACGGCGCGGCTGTCCCAGATGGCGCCGGACGACTGGCAGCGCTTCTGCTGCATCGAGTCCGCGAACGTGCGCGAGCACGCGGTCACCCTCGCCCCTGGGACGCGGCACACGCTGCGCCTGACGCTCGCGAGCGCGGCGCACGGCTGACGACCCGGCGCGCCGGCTACTCGATCTCGACCAGCAGCGCGCCGCCGGCGACGGCCTGGCCGGGCGCGACCGCGACGCGGGTGACCTTGCCGGGGCCCTCGGCGGTCAGCGGGTTCTGCATCTTCATCGCTTCGAGCACGATCAGCGTCTGCCCCTCCTCGACCTCGGCGCCCTCTGTGACGAGCACCTCGACGACCACGCCGGGCATCGCGGCCCGCAGCTCGCGCTTGCCGGCGGGCTTGTTCCCCGCGACCGCGTTCGCGGCGCGCTCGCGCTCGTCCTCGACGTGCACCGTGAAGCGATCGCCGAGCAGCTGCACGACGACGTCGCTGCCGTGGCCGTCGGCGACGACGTCGAACGATCGGCCGTCGACGATCAGCGAGAAGGCCTCGCCTTCGCCGACCATCGCGACGTCGATCTCGAGCGTGCGGTCGCCCACGCGCGCAACCAGGCGGCCCTGCCGCCGCTCGAAGACGAACTCCCGCTCGTCGGTGCCGAGCCGCGCGACGTACTTCACGGCGACGTCCTCCGCAGGCGATCGACGCGGCCGAGCATCGCCCAGCGGGGCAGCGCGTCGCCGGCGCCGTGGTCGGCGGCCGAGGCCTCGGCGCCCGCGCGTTCGGTGACGAGGAAGCGCGCCGCAGCAGCGGCGAGCATCGCCAGCTCGCGGTGCGTGCCGGCGCCGCGGCCGATGCGCTCGAGGATGCCCGTGTCGTAGTCGCCGGCGACGAACGACTCCACCAGGGCATCCACAGCCTCTGCCTCGTGATCCGCGTCGAGGTGCCCCGTCGCGTGTTGGTAGAAGCGGCGCGCGATGCAGTCGCCCACGGCGGGTAGCTTGGCGATGAGCTCGCCCAAAGCGACACCACCCTCGCGAGGTGTGCCGGC
>CALKYL010000371.1 GCA_938003515.1 uncultured bacterium | reverse complement strand
CCGCGGACGATCCGAGAAGGTCGCGTCGCCATGTGTCGCGCCGGAGGCGCGACTCATTGCGACACGACCTTCGGCAGCTTGCCGTCGCTCAGCACGGCGCTGTCGTTCGGCCGCGTCTCCTCGAGCAGGCGGTCGATGACCTTGTCGGTCGTGACGCCGTCGGCCTCGGCCGCGAAGCTCGTGATCAGGCGGTGCCGCAGCACGGGCTTCGCCACGGCGCGCACGTCCTCGGCGGCGACGTAGAAGCGCCCCTGCAGCAGCGCGTGCGCCTTGGCGCCGAGCACGAGGTTCTGGCTGGCGCGCGGGCCCGCACCCCACTGCAGCCACTCCTTGACCCACTCGGGCGCGTCGCCGGTGGTCAGCCGCGTCTGCCGCGTCAGCCGCAGCGCGTAGTCCAGCACGGCGTCCGCGATCGGCACGCGGCGCACGATCGCCTGCAGGTCGAAGATCTCTTCCGCGCCGAGCACGGCCTCGATCTCGACCTCGCGGTCCTCGGTCGTGCGACGCAGGATCTCGCGCTCCTCGTCGGCCGACGGGTAGTCGACCTTGACCATGAACATGAACCGGTCGAGCTGCGCCTCGGGCAGCGGGTAGGTGCCCTCCTGCTCGATCGGGTTCTGCGTCGCGAGCACGAAGAACGGCTTCTGCAGCGCGTGGCGCTGGCCGGCGACCGTGACCTGGTACTCCTGCATCGCCTCGAGCAGCGCGGCCTGCGTCTTCGGCGGCGTGCGGTTGATCTCGTCGGCGAGGATCACGTTGGCGAACACCGGCCCCTGGAGGAACTTGAACTCGCGGTTGCCGGTCGCCTTGTCCTCCTGGATGACCTCGGTGCCGGTGATGTCGCCCGGCATCAGGTCGGGCGTGAACTGGATCCGGTTGAACGACAGCGACAGGACGCGCGCGAGCGTCGAGATCAGGAGCGTCTTCGCCAGGCCCGGCACGCCGATCAGCAGGCAGTGGCCGCGGCAGAACAGCGCCATGAACAGCTCGTCGACGACGTGGTCCTGACCGACGATCACCTTGCGGATCTCGTCCTTCATCGACGCGTAGGCTTTGCGGAGCTTCTCGACCTGCTCGAGGTCCTTCTTGCTGGCTTCTTGGCTCATGGCTTCTGGAGGGGTGGCCGCGCCGTCCGGCGCTCGCTGGCGGCCGCGCGGCACGTTCGTCTGGTGGACACTACGGATGCGAAGGGGGTCTTGCGGGGCGCAACGGCCGTTCGACGGCCTCGGACCGGGGAAACTTCACCGCGGTCCCCGGTCCCCGCGGTCCGGCGACGCCTGCAGGCGCCGCTCGCGTTCGGCCAGCGCCCGCTCGAAGTCTGCTGCGGCGCCCGTCGCCGGCCGGAAGGCGTCCGGCTCGTAGCCCGCGGACGCGCCGTTCGCCGGCCGGTCGCCGTAGGACGGGGCGTCGGACGGCGCATCTTCGGACGGCGCATCTGCGGACGGCGGGGCGAACGGCGCGCGCTCGGGGTGGGCGGCGCACAATTCGAGCGGCGTGTAGCCGAGCTGGTCGATCGCGACCAGCAGCGACTGCAGGTCGTAGCTCGACGGCGAGGCGATGCCGAGCTCGGTGCGCCGGATCATGTCCTCGTACTGGCGGCGCAGGTCGACCAGCTCGGTCGCGACGTCGCGCAGGCTCTGCTGCTCGCGCAGGGCCGGCACCGTGTTGCTGAAGAACAGGCCGAGCGCGAAGACGAGGCTGCCGACCGCGACCCAGTGGGGGAACGACGAAGGGACCTCGCGGGAGCGCGCGCGCATGACCGGCCCGGATCGTAGCCCGCCCGGCGTCGCCGCGACAGCCCGGACCGCGGCCGGCGGGGCCGCGCCGCGGTCACGAGCGCGTCACAGGCCGTAGACCGCGGCGTCGCCGAGCAGGTCCTCGATGCGCAGCAGCTGGTTGTACTTGGCGACCCGGTCGCTGCGGCACGGCGCGCCGGTCTTGATCTGGCCGCAGCCGGTCGCCACCGCCAGGTCGGCGATGGTGCTGTCCTCGCTCTCCCCCGAGCGGTGCGACATGACCGCGGTGAAGCCGTTCTCGTGCGCGAGCCCGATCGCTTCCAGCGTCTCGGTCAGCGTGCCGATCTGGTTGACCTTGATCAGGATGGAGTTGGCGGCCGCGTCCCGGATGCCGCGCGCCAGCCGCTCGGTGTTGGTGACGAACAGGTCGTCGCCGACCAGCTGCACGTCGTCGCCGACCGCCTCGGTCAGCGCCTGCCAGCCGGCCCAGTCGTCCTCGGCCATGCCGTCCTCGATCGAGAAGATCGGGAACTCGCGGCACCACGACGCCAGCAGGTCGACCATGCCCTGCCGGTCGAGGGTCTTGCCCTCGCCGGCGAGCTTGTACTTGCCGCGCGCGTAGAGCTCGGTCGAGGCGGCGTCGAGCGCCAGCATCACGTCGCTGCCGGCCTTGTAGCCGGCCTTCTTGATGGCCACGAGGATGACCTCGAACGCCGCGGCGTTGCTGTCGAGGTTCGGCGCGAACCCGCCCTCGTCGCCGACCGCCGTCGACAGCTTGCGCCGCTTGAGCTCGGCCTTCAGCGCGTGGAAGACCTCGGCGCCCATGCGCAGGCCCTCGCGGAAGGACTCGGCGCCGACGGGCATGACCATGAACTCCTGGAAGTCGACGTTGTTGTCGGCGTGCGCGCCGCCGTTGAGGATGTTCATCATCGGCACCGGCAGCCGGCGCGCCTGGGTGCCGCCGACGTAGCGGAACAGCGGCAGGCCGAGGTCCTGCGCGGCGGCCCTGGCGATGGCCAGGCTCGCGCCGAGGATCGCGTTGGCGCCGAGCTTCGACTTGTTCTCGGTGCCGTCGAGCTCGCGCAACAGCGTGTCGCACAGGTGCTGCTCGTCGGCCGGCTGGCCGAGCAGCGCCTCGGCGATGCGGGTGTCGACGTTGCGCACCGCCTTGGCGACCCCCTTGCCGCCGTAGCGCTTCGGGTCGCCGTCGCGCAGCTCGACCGCCTCGTGGGCGCCGGTGCTGGCGCCCGAGGGCACGATCGCGCGGCCGGTCGCCCCCGACTCGAGGTGCACTTCGACTTCGACGGTGGGGTTGCCGCGCGAGTCGAGCACCTCGCGGCCCTCTACGTGGACGATCGTGGTCATGCGACGCGCAGGGATACCGGCGGCCGCTGCCGCTGCAAACGACGTTCTCCGCGAACGCCGTGCCGGCCTCCGTGCCGGCCTCCGCGGCGCGCTCAGCGGTGCGGGTGGCGCCAGCGGGGCGTGCGCAGCGCGCGCACGTCCTCGGCCGCGCGCTGGTCCTCGACGTCCCAGTAGTAGATGCAGCTCGAACAGCCGCAGCTCGCGCAGGCGAAGATCAGTTCGTCACCGTCGGCCTCTTCGGCGAGCGGGCGGCCAGGGGGATGGGGGGCACGGGGGTCTCGGGGCTGCATCGCTGCCCCCAATCGTGGGACCCGCGGGCCCTCGGTGGCAGGGGTGTGCAACAAATGGGGAGACCGGTGGAAAACGCCCGATGCGCCGCGCGGAAAGGGTGTTGCGCGAGGGCGTTCGGGCGCGGCGGCCGGCCGCGTTCCGATTGCGCTGTGCCGGATCGAAACGGGCGTGCGGCTACACCCAGCTGTTGGTCAGGAGCTCTCCCATGCCCCCCGCGCCCGGCACGATGTACTGCACGTCGTTGAGGCCGCGCTCCTCGTCGGGCCAGGTGCCCGGCTCGCTCGCGAGCGCGCGTTCGGTCGACAGGCCGCGGTCGAGTCGGCCCGCGTATACGCGCACGCCGGGGTGCTGGCCGGTGACCCGCTGCAGCGCCTCGGGCGTCACCATCAGGTGCGCGGCGGCGATCGCGTGCGCGTCGCCCGGCAGGCTGCGGTAGACCTCGACCGCGCGGCAGACGGTGCCGCCGGTCGCGCCCATCGGATCGGGGATCAGGACGACCGCGCCGTCGACGGGCCCGCCGATCTTGCTGCCGTCGAGCTTGACCCCGGTGACGCGGTGCTCGGCGTCGACCACGCGCGACATGTTGAGGAAGTCGAGCCGCACGTTCTCGGCCGGCAGCACCTCGACCGCCGCCTCGTAGCAGGCCTGCGCGGGCAGGATGCCGGCGCGGATCACCGCGCAGATCACCAGCCGGGTGTCGCGGCCGAGCAGCTCGCCGTCGACGAACGCGCGCGGCTCCTGCGCGGTCATGCGGGTCGGCACGCGGCGCCTGGCCCGCGGGAACTCGGCCGCCAGCACCTCGTGCAGCATGCGCCGGTAGGCCGAGCGCACGAGGCCCGGGACCTCGCTGGTGCCGGTGTCGGGGCTGCCGATGCGCACCAGCAGCGTCGCCAGGAACGGGTCGTCGAACAGCCGGACGTCGGGTCCGTAGCGGTGGGAGAGCAGGGCGACCATGGCCCGACGATACTGCCGCGGCGGCCGAAACCGCCCCGTGCGCCGACGGCGCGGTGCGCTACCGTGTGCGCCCATGCTCCCGGCCCTCCGCTCGACCCTGGGCTTCTTGGCGGCGCTCGGCCCGTGCGCGGGCCTCGGCGCTCAGGCTCCGCCGGGCAACCTCGCCGACGCCCCGGTCGGGCTGACGGTCGTGCTCGTCGACGTCGGCCAGGGCGACGGCGTAGTGCTGCGCGCGCCGGACGGCACCGTGCACGTCGTCGACGCCGGCCCCGAAGGCCAGGGCCTCGCCAGGATGGTGCCGCAGATCCAGGCGCTGCAGCCGGCCGGCTTCGGCTACACGGTGCTGTCGCACTTCCACACCGACCACCAGGGCGGCCTCGACGACGTGCTGCTGGCGCTGCCGTTCCACACGGCGCTCGACCGCGGCGACGTGCAGCGCCCGTCCAACAGCAGCGTCAACGGCTACCTCGCGGCGGCCGGCGGCCGTCGGCAGACGATCGTCGTCGGCGCGACCTACCCGCTCGGCGGGGGCGCGACCATGCGGTGCATCGCCGCGAACGGCTTCGTCGCCGGCGGCGCGTTCGTGAATCCGGCCGCGTCGGCGCAGGAGGAGAACTCGCGGTCGATCGCGCTGCGCGTCGACTTCGGGGACTTCTCGATGTGGCTCGGCGGCGACCTGACCGGCGGCGGCAACAGCACGGCCGACGTCGAGTCGCCGGCGTCGCTCGCGTGCGGCGATGTCGACGTCTACAAGCCCAACCACCACGGCTCGAACACATCGACCCGCGCCAACCTCGTCGCGCGGCTGTCCCCCGAGCTCGCGCTGGTCAGCTGCGGCGCCGGCAACTCCTACGGGCACCCGACCGCGAACGTCGTCAACCGGCTCAACCAGGCCGCCGCGGCGCGCGCGCTGCTCGCGACCACCGCCGGCAGCAGCTCCACGGTCGGCTTCGGCGTGACCGGGACCGTGCGCGTCGACACCGACGGCGTTCGCTACCGTGCGACCGCGGAGAACGGCGACTGGCTCGACTTCTGGTGCGACGAGGTCGTTCCGGCGCCGATCCCGGCGGGGGAGCTGCGCATCGCCGAACTGCACCGCGATCCCGCCGTCGTGCCGGACACCGACGGCGAATACGTCGAGGTCGTCAACGTCGGCGCCGCGCCGGTCGCGCTCGCCGGGCTGCGGCTCGGCGACAACGCCGGCACGGTGACGCTCGCGAGCAACTACCTCCTGGTGCCGGGGCGGCCGCTCGTGTTCCAGCGCGACGGCGCGCCGGCCCGGAACGGCGGCCAGCCGCTCGGCGTGCCGCTGCCCTACAACAGCCTCGCCTTCGCCA
>CALKYL010000370.1 GCA_938003515.1 uncultured bacterium | reverse complement strand
GACGGCCGCCGCGGCGACGGGCGCTGAGCCCCGCGCGCGGGCGGCGGCCCGCTCGGCGTTCTGGCTAGTGCGAGTGGTCGCTCGCCGGCGCGTAGATGTGGCCCAGCGTGTGCCGGGCCGCCGCCTCGAAGGTGCTGCCGGTGCCTTCAGCGGCGAGCCGCTCGAGCACGGGCACCGCGAGGTCGTCCCGCTGGTTCTCGTGCAGCGCCTTGCCGAGATACAGGAGCGCGCGCTGGCGGTCGTCGCCGAGGCCGTCCATCGTCAGCGCCGCCTCGAACGCCGTGACCGACTCGGCGTGACGCCGCTCCTTGAACAGCACGTAGCCCTCGGTGACCCGCGCCTGGGCCGTCGGCGGCGCCGTCCGGAGCCAGCGGCGCGCCGCCGACACGTCGCCGTCGAGCGCGTACAGCCGCGCCAGCTGGTGCCGCGCCTCGGCGACGCCCTGGATCGCCGCGTCGAGCAACAGCGGCTCGCACTGCACCCGGCAACCGAGCTGCAGGAAGAGCGCGCCGAGCCGATGGACGTCGCCGGGGCCGGCGTCCGGGCGGGCCGCCGCCGCGCGCAACGCAGCCAGCTCGTCGCGGCTCTCGCGGCACTGGTCGAGCAGCGCGGCGAGCTCTTCGGGATCCTGCGGTCCGGGCCGCGCGGCGTAGCATCGGCCGGCCCCGTCGAGCACGGCGATGCCCATGCCCTCGCCGCCCCCGATCCACTCCTTGTAGAGCCGGCCGCGCTCGACGCCGTCGGCGACCACCGCGTCGAAGCGCCCGCGCGCGAGCGCCGCGAGCACCAGCGGGTCGTCGAGCCGTGCCTGCATGCGATCGCTCGCGTCGCGGCCGGGCAACGCGAAGTAGACGACCAGGTCGCGGCCGGCGGCCCGCGCGTCGCTGAGCGCGGGCTGCAGTTCGACCTGCCAGCGCGGCGCGGCGCCGCACGCGGCCAACAGCGCCGGCAGCACGACGGCGACGGCTTTCACTTCGCCGCCCCCTCGCCGCAGAAGCGGTCGAGCCACGCGAAGAACTCGCGCTGCCAGAGCACGCCGTTCTGCGGCTTCAGCACCCAGTGGCCCTCGGTCGGGAACACCAGCAGCCGGCTCTCGACGCCGCGGATCTGCGCGGCGGTGAACGCCTGCAGCCCCTGGTCGTACGGCACCCGATAGTCGCGTTCGCCGTGGATCACGAGCAGCGGCGTGCGCCAGTTCTGCACGTAGCGATGCGGCGAGTGCTCACGGTAGATCTCGGCGACCTCGGGCGACGACCAGTAGGGCCCGCCGAGGTCCCAATCGACGAAGAACAGCTCCTCGGTCGCCAGATACATCGACTCGAGGTTGAACACGCCGCAGTGCGAGATCATGCACGCGAAGCGGTCGCCGCCGTTGCCCATCAGCCAGTAGACCGTGTAGCCGCCGAACGAGGCTCCGACGGCGGCGACGCGCCGCTCGTCGATCCAGTCGCGCGCGGTCATCGCGTCGCACACGCTCAGCAGGTCGCGCATCGCCTGGCCGCCCCAGTCGCGCGAGATCTGGTCGTTCCACGCCTGGCCGAAGCCCGGCAGGCCGCGTCGGTTGACGGCGGCGACCACGTAGCCCTCTGCGGCCATCAGGTGGAAGTTCCACCGGAACGAGAACCACTGTCCGACCATCGACTGCGGACCGCCCTGGCAATACAGCAGCATCGGGTAGCGCTTCGACGGGTCGAAGCCCGGCGGCTTGACGATCCACGCGTGGATCTTCTCGCCGTCGGTAGCGTCGAACCACTCGGCGTCGACGACGGGCAGCGAGAGCCGGGCGAAGTGCGGACCGTTGACGTCGGAGACCGGGGTGGTCGCGCCGGTGGCGACCTCGACCCGCACGACCTCGGCAGGTCGCTCCGTCGTGGTCCGCAGCGCGTACAGCGCGCGGCCGTCCGGCGTCACCTGGAGACTCGACAGCGAGTGCCGCCCGCTCGTGACCGCCTCGGCACGCGGGTCGTCGATCGCCGTCGTGTAGATCTGGGTCGTGCCCTCGACGTCGACCGTGAACCAGAGGCGCCGGCCGTCGGGCGACCAGACGACGCCGTGCGGGGACGCGTCGAAGTCCGGCAGCAGCTCGCGGTTCGCGCCGGTCTCGCGGTCGTGCAGGAACAGCCGCGCGCGGTCGGCCTCGAAGCCGGCGCGCGCCATGCTCGAGAAGGCGATCCACCGCCCGTCCGGCGAGTAGACCGGGTCCTGGTCGTAGCCCGGCATGCCCTCGGTCAGGTTGCGGTGCGCGCCGCCGGCGGCCGACACGACCCACAGGCTCGAGTCGGTGCTCGCCTCCGGGTCGGGCACGCGCCGCGCGGTGTAGCACAGCTCGGCGCCGTCGGGCGACCAGGCGATCTGCTCGGCCCCGCCGAACGGCGGCAGCGGGGTGTGCACGCGTTCGCCGGGCATCAGGTCGAGCGCCGCCGCGTCGGGCCTGGCCTGCCGCACGAACAGGTGGCTGTAGGTCCCGTCGTGCCAGCGGTTCCAGTGGCGCACCATCAGGTCGTCGTAGGCGCGCGCCTCGGCCTCCGGCAGATCCGGATGGCGCGCGGTGACCGGCGCGTCGACTTCGACGTCGCGGGTGAACGCGAACCGGTCGCCGGCCGGGGACCACAGCACGTTGCCGGCGCCGGCGTCGAGCGGCAGGACGACGTCCGGCCCGTCCTCGTAGAGGTGGCGCACGGTGAGCGCGCCGTCGCCGACCCACGCGTAGGCGACGCCGCCCGGCAGCCACACCGGCGCACCGCCGGTCGCGACCTCGACGGGCGCCGCGCCCGGCCGGCCGAGATCGAGCAGGAAGACCTTGGTCATCGACGCGTTCGCCGCGAGATCCGGCGTCGTGACCGTGTAGAGGAGGTGCTTGCCGTCCGGCGCGAGCGCCAGCCCGCCGACGCGGCCCAGCCGGTTCAGGAGCTCCGGCGTGAGCCGCTCCTGCGCGCGCGGCGGCGGGACGGCGACGGCGGCGAACAGCAGGGCCGTGGCGAGGCGACGGAGCGTGTGCATGCCGGGATCATCGCGACGCCGCGCCGCCGATGCCACGGGGGCGCTCTGCCTCGGGAAGGTTCCCGGCGCCCGGTCGTCCGAAGGCCCGTTCCGCTCCGCGCGCCGGAGGCGAGCTGATAGACTGCCTGGAGAAAACCCATGAACGCCAAGAACCAACCGAACCCCGCCGCCGTGCCGGCCGGCGCTCGCCCGTGCGAACGGGGCTTCACGCTCGTCGAGATCATGGTCGTGATCGTGATCCTCGGCCTGCTCGCGACGCTCGTGACCCAGAACATCCTCGGCGCCAGCGACGAGGCGCGCATCGGCAAGGCGCAGTCCGACATCAAGACGATCGCCGGGGCCGT
Source organism: uncultured bacterium (assembly GCA_938003515.1). Next base: position 2,336 of record CALKYL010000370.1, on the reverse strand, counting down.
GCGGCTGCACTACTCCAAGACCGGCCGCCTGCCCGAGTCGATCGAAGCGCTCGCCGAGCCCGACGAGAACGACTACAAGTACCTGGAGACGCTTTCGGACGACCCGTGGGGCAACCCGTACGTCCTGATCGAGGGCGACCGGGCGCGCGACTTCGAGGTCATCAGCTGGGGCCCGGATCGCACCGAGGGCACCGAAGACGACATCTCGAGCAAGTCCAAGAAGGAGGACTGAGCTCCGCCTCGGATCATGCGCCGCCTCCGCCCGAGCGACGACCGCGAACGCCGCGACCCCGGCGGCTTCACGCTGATCGAGCTGCTCGTCGTCATGGTGCTGCTGGGCCTCGGGCTGGCGATCGTGCTGCCCAATCTCGGCGCCCTGGTGCCGTCGGCGCGGCTCGACGGCTCCGGCAGCGAGCTGCGACGGCAGCTGGACTGGGCCCGGTCGGAAGCGCGCATCCAGGCCAAGCGCATGGGGCTCGAACTCGACCTCGAGAAGGCGCGCTGGCGCCTCTTGCTGCCGCCCGAGGAGCGGCTGACGAGCGACCAGTTCGTCGAGGACGACGACGAGCTGCCGGACAGCGAGAAGGACTGGCAGGACCTCGAGCCCGGTGTGCGCATCGCGGGCGCGGGCGACGCGAGGAGCGGCCTCGCCGAGAAGGGCCGCTACCGGATCGTGTTCGACGAGTACGGCTTCACGTCCGATCAACTCGTGGTGCTCAAGCTCGACAGCGACCCGCAGCTCGTCTGGTCGATGTGGATCCAGGGGCTGACGGGACAGGTTCGCATCGAGCGCACCAACGACGGCCAGGTCCCGCGGCCGCCGTACGTCGAGGAGGGCGCCTTCTGATGGCTGCACGCAACCACGAATCGGGCATGATGCTGGTAGAGGCGCTCGCGGCGCTCGCGATCGTCGCGATGGTGACGATCAGCTTCATCGGCATCCGCACGACCGCGCTGGTCGACGCGACGCGCGCGCGCAACTGGCGGCTGGCGCGCGAGATCGCCGAGCAGAAGCTCAGCGAGCTGCTCGCCGGCGCGCACGAGGTGCCGCCGCAGTCGGGGCTGCTCGTGCCGATCGACGACTACGAGGGCTTCTCGTACAAGATCGTGCTCGGCGAGGGCGCGGTGGCCGATCTCGAGGGCGAGGTCGCGACCGAGGCCGCGGGCGACGACGGCGTCGCCGCCGAGCGCATCGAGTGGCAGCGCGACCGCGAGGACTTCCGGCGCGCGTCGTCCCGCGGACTGAGCGCCCAGGAATACGAGGACCAGCGCTACGACGACATCAACGAACGCCTGGCGGACAAGGTGCCGAGCGCGGACGAGTTCGAGGAGGTCGCCGTGGTCGTCTACTTCCCGAAGCTCGACCCCGACTACGAGGGGCAGCAGGAGGCGCTGTTGATCAAGTCGCGCGTGTCGACGCTGGCGATCTCCGGCATGACGCCCGACCAGGCCGAGACCATCGCGAACGCGCGCAGCGGCGGGGACGCCGGCGGCGCCGCGCCCGCCGGTGGCCAGCCGGGAGGAGACCGATGAAGGCCGTGCCCAGCCGGACCCGCGCCGCCCGGACCCGCGCCGGGGGGTTCACGCTGATCGAGATCCTGCTCGCGATCGCGATCACGGCGACCGTCATGCTGACGGTCGGCACCACGTTCCACATCATGCTCAACGCGCGGGACGTCGTCGACGACCTCGCCGAGTCGACCGAGGCGGGGCCGCGCATCCTCAACCTGATCGAGCGCGACCTGCGCGGGCTGTGGACCTACAACATCGCGAACAACACGGTGTTCAAGGGCACGTTGGCGGACGTCAACGGCCGCGACGCGAACCGGATGGACTTCCTGACCACGACGGACGCCGTCGGCACCGTGCTCGACCTGCAGAACCAGCCGCAGAAGCCGTCGATCTGTGAGGTCGGCTACTGGTTCAAGCCGCACCCGCGCTTCCGCGACGTCTTCGAGATGTGGCGGCGCGAGGACCCGATGGTCGACGGTGAACTGACCACGCAGGGCTCGTTCCAGCTCGTGCACGACCGGGTCAAGAGCTTCAAGGTGCGCTACTTCGACACGCTCGGTTACGAGGCCGAGGAACGACTCGAGTGGGACAGCTCGGCCGACGACCGCCTGCCGCGCCGCATCAAGATCGAGTTCACGATCGAGCGGCGGCGCTCGAGCCGCAACATCGTCAGCGACGTCGAGGTCGAGGACTTCGAGGGCGCCGAGAAGACCTACGTGCGGCACTTCGTGTTCGACCACCGGCTCGACAAGATCATGCGGGCCGGCGAAGCGCGCATCCCCGTGCTGCCGACCGAACCCGAGGCGGAGCAGCCGGGCGGCCCG
>CALKYL010000369.1 GCA_938003515.1 uncultured bacterium | reverse complement strand
CTGCTCCGCGGCGCGCAACGCGCCCGGCAGGTCGCCGGCGCGGCGGCGGCACCAAGCCTCGGTCAGCGCGGTCCACTCGTCGTCGGGCTCGAGCTCGCGCAGCGCCGCGAGCTCGTCCAGCGCCGCCCGGTAGTCGCCCAGCCGCGCCAGCGCCCGGATCTTCAGCGACAGCCCCGCGGCGCGGGCCTCCGGGTCGCCCAGCAGCGGCCCGACGAGGTCGAGCGCGCGCTCGGGGCAGCGCAGGTCGAGCCAGCCGTCGATCTGGTCGACGAGCCGCTGCAGCCGATCGGGAACCGGGAACACGCGGCGGAGTGTCGCGCGGCCCGCGCCCGGCCGCAACGGAGCGCCGCGCGGCGCGGATCAGCGCCCGTCGACGAGGGCGTCGAGGCGGCGCCAGATCTCGGGGGCGACGGTGTTGAGCCGATGGTCGCCGCCGGGCACGACCCACAGCTGCTTGTGCGCGTGGGGGATAGCGGCGAAGAAGCGCTCGCTGACCGTCGGGGGGATCACCTCGTCGGCGGTGCCGTGCACGACCAGCGTCGGCGTCGACAGGCGCAGGGGCAGCCCGCGCTCGTCGAGCGTGCGGGCGTCGTCGAGCACGCGCGGCTCGACGAAGAAGCCGATGCCGTTCGAGGTCCACATGCGCCCCCTGTGGTCGAGGCGCGACGCGAGGTCGGGCATCAGCCCGAGCGCCGGGGCGAGCAGCGCGAGCGAGCGCACGAGGTCCGGTCGCGCGGCCGCGGCGTGGGCGCCGACCAGGCCGCCGAGGCTCGAGCCGACGAGCGTCGCCGGCCCGACGCGCTCGAGCACCCGCATCGTGTCGGCGATCAGCTCGCTGACCGCGACGCGCCCGAGCCGGCCCGACGACTCGCCGTGGCCGCGCAGATCGAAGCGCAGGAAGCCGCGGCCCCGGCGCTGCGCGTGTGCGAGCAGCGACGCGCTCTTCTCGCCGGCGCGCACCGAACCGAGCCCGTGCAGGAAGACGTAAGAGGGCGGTTCGCCAGGGTGCTCGTCACCGACGACGAAGTGGCCGTCGTCGAGTTCGAGGCGGAAGGGGACCGTGCTCACGTCGGGCGGCTGCGCGCGCGCGGGCTCGCGGACATCAGACGATGCGCTCGATCGAGTCGATGCGCACGCGGATCGGACCGGCGGGAGACGGCAGCTCGCCGGTCTCGCCGAGCTGCTTGCCGAGCAGCCCCTGCGCCATCGGCGCGAGGTAGTTGATCGTGTGGTCGTCCGTCATGTCCCACGGGCCGAGCAGGCGGTATTCGGTGCGCTGGCCGGTCGCCTCCTCGACGAGCGTGATCTTCGTGCCCGGCGCGACGCGGTCGTCCGGCACGTCCTGCTCCTCGATCAACCGCGCGCTCCGGATCTGCTGGTCCATCTCCTGCGCGCGGCCGGTGAGGTTGCGCTGCTCCTCCATCGCCGACTCCCACTCGCTGTTCTCGCTGAGGTCGCCGAGCGACGCGGCGGCGCCGATCGCCTTCGAGTTCTCCGGGATCTTCTCGTCGACGAGCACCCGGTAGTCCTCCTTGATGCGGCGCAGGCCCTCGCGCGTCGTGAAGATGTACTCCTTCTCCCAGAACGGCCGCTCCGGCTCGGCGAGCAGGTCGGGGTAGAGCTCGGCGACCGTGCGGTCGAGGGACGCCTCGATCTCGGGGGCGAAGTCCTCGCCGGCGCGCTCGACGATGCCGACGAGGTGCGCGAGGTTGTCGCGCGAGATGCCGTCGACCGCGCGCTGCAGGAGGCCGCGCTTGCCGGTCATCAGGCTGACCAGCCGGCTCAGCAGGCGGCTGTGCATCTGGTTCTTCTTGCGGTCCTCGTTGAGCACGCGGCCGAGCTGCAGCAGCACCCGCGCCATCACGAAGGCCGACGGAGCGTTCGGCTGGCCCTCGAAGATGCCGTCGCCGAACAGCTTGCCGAGCAGGTAGGTCAGCAGCGGATGGCGGCGCGGATACGGCGCGACGCGGTCCCAGATGACCAGGCACTCGGCGCCGTGGTTGGTTGCGACCAGCTTGTCGACGACCTTCTCGACGACGCTCGCCGGCCAGTCGGTCAGGGTCGCGATGCACTGCTCGGCCCAGTCGCCGCCGAGCGCCTGGGGCAACAGCTCGACGGCGTGCTCGCGCGACGCCTGGGTCGCCAGCTCGTCGATCGCGTCCGGGCAGAGCTTGCCGTCCTGGAGCAGCAGCTCGCGCAGCTGCTCGGCCGCGGGCACCGAGGCCGTGCGGCCGTGCTCCTCGAGGAACAGGATGCCGTCGAGGATGTGCGCGTGCGACGCGCCGGCGGCGCCCTGCGCCTGCTTCTTCTCCTCGATCGCGTTCTCGACCGTCTTCGCGGCCAGCTCGAGGATCTGGGTCTTGACCTCCTCGTCCTCGGAGCGCGCCAGGTAGTCCCGCAGCACCGCGATGCGGTCGCCGAGGTCGTTCTGGTGCGTCAGCGTCTGGTTCGCCTCGTCGACGAGGCTGACCGGCTTCTGCCGGACGACGAACACCGGCCGCGTCGGCGTGCCCTCGACCTTGAGCCACGGGTCCTTGGTCGCCGCGGTCTTGGCGCGCTTCCACCAGGACGCCCACTTCTTCTGTTCGATCACCGAGCCGGCGAGCTCCTTCTTGAGCTGCGTGCTCGTGATCGTGCCGCGGTAGAGCGCGGCGGCGCGGCGGATCAGGCCGCTCGGGTCGTCCTCGGCCTGCCGCTGCAGCTCCTCCATGCGCTGCAGCTTCATCGCGCGCAGGTCGTCGTTGTCGAGCGTGCGGAAGCTGTCCAGCAGCGTGTCGAGGGGGAACGGCGAGCGCCGGCCCGTCGAGAAGTGCACGGTGATCTCCTGCGTCGACGCGTCGAAGCCCTCGACCGTGCCCTCGCCCCAGCCCGCCGGGTGGTAGACGACGTGGCCCTTCGTGTAGCGCCGCAGCTGGTCGAACTCGAGGATCGACGAGACGGTCGCGTTCTCGAGGTTGGACCGGTTCGTGAGCACCGGCAGCCACTCCTCGTCGCCGTAGTTCTTCTCGATCAGCTCGACGACGGTCCGCGCGAGGGCGTCGTTGTGCGCGCTTCGCTGCATCGCGCGGAAGCCGAGCTCCATGGCGGCGGCGGTCTCGCCCTTCTGCGCCAGCGCGTCGACCATCGCGGTCGCCATGCCGAGCGCCTTGCTGGCCATGTCCTGCTCACACAGCAGGTCGAGCGTGTCGGCGTAGCGTCCGACGTGGTCGGGTTCGGGCGAGGCGACGGCGGCGGACCAGGCGGTCTCGAGCTCGTCGAGCTTCAGGGTGCGGGCGAGATGCACAAGATCGTTCGTCAACGTCGTGACCCGAGATCGGCGTAGCTGCGGAAAAAGGGCGCGAGACGATACTCAATCCCTCCCCCGGTGGCCAGCACGCACCTGTCGGCCACGGCCCGGCCCCGTCCGGGGCCCCCGGACCGGGTCGCAGGGCCGCCCCCCGGGAGGCCGGTCACTCGGCGAGCCGCGCGATCAGCGTGTTGACGTTGGTCGACGAGCAGGACTCGTCGTAGGCGGCGAGCGGCACGCCGTCGAGCACCTCGTCGGTCGCGACCAGGATCACGTAGAACTCGGTCCCGTACTGGCCGCGGAACGCGACGATCTTGCGCAGGATCGCCGCTTTCGGGTCCTCGATCGCCTCGATGACGACCCCCTTGCCCTCGCGGCCGCGGCCGCGCAGCACGACCATCGGCGCGTAGGCCGCGACCTTGCCGTCCTCGTAGCGGATCTCGTAGTGGCGCGGGCTGTGGCTGTGCACGACCCCGGCGATGCCGAGCCGGTGGCACAGCTGCTGCTCCAGCCGGTTGGACAGGCTGCGTCCGCCGCAGCGACCGAAGCCGCCGCCGCCGCCGCCGTTCGCCATCAGCGCGTCGTCGTCGTCGTTGCTGGCGATTGCGCGCGGCAGGAAGATCGAGCGCGGGTCGGCGGCGCCGTTGCGCGACGCCCTCGTCCCGCCGGCGGCCGCGACCTGCGCCCCCGCCTTGCGCGCGACGCGCGGCCGGCTCGCGTCCCCCGACCCCTTGCCGCCGGCCTTCGCGCGGGTGCCGCCCGCCTTGGCGGCGCGCTTGCCGGTCTTTTTCTTGGAGGACGCCTTCGAAGTTCTCGTTGCCATGGCCGTCGGGTGGGGCGCGTCCACTGCTCCGCCGATACGTTGCGGTCAAACGCAAATACGCGTATCGACGGCACCTGCCTGGAGAGCTGGCGCAGAGGGGGCGGCCGCCGGATTTTCGAAGCGAGCAGTCTAGCAGAATTCGCCGTTGCCGGAAGCCCCGCTGCTCGCGTTGGCACGGCGCGTACGCTAGCGGAGGGGCATGACGACCGGCCGCCGCGCACGCCTCTCCACGGCCCTGCTCGCCGTGTTCCTGGTCACGGTCGGCTCGGTGGTCGGGTTCGCGGTAGTGGCGGGCGGGCGCCTGCCCGCCGAGCCCGACGCCGCGATCGCGGCGCTCGCCGACGGCGACCTGGATGGCGACGAGCGCAGCCGGATGCTCGCGCACCTCCGGGACCTGACGCGCGCGGCGGAGCCGCTGCGCCACCGCTGGGCCGGGCTGCTGGCCGCGGTCGCGCTGCAGGATCGGGCGGCGTACGCGGCGTTCGAGGCGCGGCTCGGCGATCCTCCGTTGCGGGTGCCGCCCGCGGCCGGACGCGAGTGGCTCGGACTCGGCGATCCGCTGCTCGCCAACGTGCTGGCCGCGATGGTCGACGAGGCCGCCGGGGACCGCGACGCCGCCCGCCGCCGATGGCGGCAGGTCGCGGCCCAGGCGCGCGTGACCGCGCAGGGCTTCGCCGCCGAGCTCGCCAGCGCCGCAGAAGCGCGGCTGCGCTGATCGCCGACGCCCTCAAGCCGAAGCGCCGTTGCGACCGATGCCTGCCCAGCGGAGGCGAAACGGCGAATGGACGAACACCGACTGGGTGCGATCCTGCTCGAGGGCGGGGTCGTCGACGAGGCCGGGCTGGAACGATGCCTGGCCATCCAGGCCCTGACCGGCAACACGCGACCGATCGGCCAGATCCTGGTCGAGCAGGGCCTGCTCGACGAGGCGACGCTCGAACGGCTGCTGCAGCTGCAGCGCTCGCGGCTCGGTGACGTCGCGGCGGCGGTGCCGGCGACCGACCTCGCGTCGGCGCCGCTGCTCGCGGCCGCGATGGCGAACGCCGCCAGCGAGCTCGTCGTCAGCGAGGGCCGTCCGGCGCGCGTGCGCGTCGGCGCCGGCTGGCGGCAGCTGACGAGCGAAGAGCTGAGCGGTCCCGAGGTCTGGGACTTCGTGCGCGAGACCATGGGCACCGAGGTGCTCGAGCGGCTCGCGGAGCACCACTTCGTCGTGATGCCGTGGCGCGTCGACGGTGTCGGCGCCGGCTCGGCGACGGCGTTCCGCCAGTTCGACGGCGTCGCCGTGCGGGTGACGTTCGCCGGCGACTGCGTGCGCGCACCCGAGCAGATCGGCGTGCCGTCGCAGGTGGTCGACGCGATCCACCACGGCAAGGGGCTCGTGCTCTGCGTCGGTGAACGCGGCATCGGCCGCGGCGAGCTGCTCGCTTCGCTCGTCCGGCAGACCGCGCACGATCCGAGCCACTACGTCGTGGTCGTCGACGACGACCCGGTCGAACTGCCGACGGAGGGCGCGCTCGTCGTGCAGCGCCGCTTCGGCATCGATCCGTCGACGCGGGCGCAGGTGCTGCGCAGCGTCGTGCGCGAGGACCCGGACGCGATCGTCATCGCCGACGCCGGGGCCCCGGAGGCGTTCGAACTGGCCCTGCGCGCCGCGGAGGGCGGCCGGCTCGTCGTCGCCTACCTCGACGCCCAGAACGTCGTGTCGGCGCTGACCCGCATCCTCAACTTCTACCCCGTCTACGAGCTGCCGCGCGTGCGCTCCTCGCTGGCCGCGGTGCTACGCGTCGTGCTCGTCCGGCACCTGCTGCCGGACGCGGACCACGCAGGCGTCGTGCCGGCGA
>CALKYL010000368.1 GCA_938003515.1 uncultured bacterium | reverse complement strand
CCCCGCCGCGCAAGGCGTATTATCCGGGGGCGCACGAACGCTTCCGCGAGTTCGGGGTAGAACGGCGAGGGCGTGCTCCTCGGCGATCGCATTCGCGTGCGGGGCCACATTGAAGCGCCAGGGACCGCGGGCGCCACCGCCGCCGGGACGGCCACGAGCAGCCGCGGCGGCGGCGCGGCCGGACCGGCGCGCGGCGACCGGCGCGCCTCGGGCGCGGTGAGCCCGCCGGCGGCGCGCTAGAGTGGACCGCCGGAATGAGCGCGACTGCGAGGCCGAGGCGGCCGCTGAGCCGCCGCCGCAAGCTGCTGTTCGCTGCCGTCTGCACGGTGGCCGCGGCGGCGTTCGCCTACGGCGCGCTGCTGATCGTGCGCAGCGAGCAGCTGTATCGCTACGTGACGACGAACCAGCGCGCCGTTCACGGCCGGCTCTACGCCGCCGACGAGCGGCTCGGCTACGCGGCGATCCCCGGCGCGCGGGGCGCCTTCGTGTTCCCGGTCGGACCCTCGGTCCCGATCGCGATCGACGCGCACGGCTTCCGCGTGCCCGTCGACGTCGAACCGGCGCCCGCTGCCGACGGCGAGCTGCTGGCGCTCGGCTGCAGCTTCACCTTCGGCGCCTCGTGCCGCGCCGAGCACACGTTCGCCGAACGCGTCGCGCGGGCCCGCGGACTCGTCGCGCGCAACGCCGGCGGCAACGGCTACGGGCTCGTGCAGATGCTGCGGCTGGCGCGTCGACACGTAGAGCGGCTCGCACCGGACGTCGTGCTGGTGCAGTACGCGCCCTGGCTCGTGACGCGCGCCCGCAGCCAGATGGCGCCGAGCTACTACGGGCGCATGCCCGTGCCCTACTTCGCCGCGACGGCCGACGAGACGCTCGACGTGCAGGGCCCGCAGTTCCTGACGATCGTGCCAGAGCTGCCGGTCTCGGACTACCGCGCAAGGGGCGGCCGCCTCGGCTTCTACCTGCGCTGCGGCATCCCGCTGCAGCTGCACGATCACTGGCACCTGGCGCTCGCGGCGCTCTCCGGCTGGCCGGCGCCCGAGCGCGACCGGGGCAAGCTGATCCGCCTGTGCTACGCGGAGTTCGCGCGGCTCTGCGCGGGCGTCGGCGCGCGCGCGGTCGCCGTGCTGCTCGGGCCCGAAGACACGCTCGCCACAGCCGAGCTCGAGCGCATCCCGGGGCTCGAGCTGGTGCACGCCGACCGCGCGCTGCGCGCGGAGCTCGCGGACGACGCGACGGAGCACGCCTACTCGCGTCGTTACCACCACTGGCGGGGCGATCCCCCGGTGCTGGTCGACGCCCACCCGAACGCGTTCGCGCACGAGCGCATCGCGGCCGCCGTGCTCGCGCGCCTCGCGCAGCGCTGAGCCGGCGCCGCTTGCGCGCCCCCCCGGGGCCGGTACACCGGGAGCATGCTCCGCCAGCTCGCCGCGCTGTTCGTGCTGCCGCTCTCGGTCCCCGCGCAGGCGGAGCCGTTCGCCCGCCTCCCTGCCGACGCGTCCACCGTCATGCTGATCGGCGATCTGCTGCCGCACGTCGAGCGGCTGCTGCAGGCTCCCGAGCTCGCGGCCCTGCTCGAGGCGGCGGCGCCCCAGCTGCGCGAGGAGTTCGGAGCGGCTCCCGACGCCGCGTCGCTTCGCGCCGGGCTGCGCCAGCTGTCGGACCTGGTGCCCCAGCGCGTCGTCTTCGGCTGGCCGACGCGCACCACCGACGGGCTCTTCCGCATGATGCAGGCGCTCTCGTCCGCCGTGCTGCTCACGCCGATGCGCTTCGCCCGGGTCGACGACGCGCTGCAGGCGGCGGTGCGCGCGGAGATCGACGAGGGCCTCGGGGGCGTCACGCGGTTCGATGCGGTGATCGCGGCGACCATGCGGTCCGAGCGCGCCGCCGAACAGGCGCTCGAACGGCTGCGCACGCTCCTGCGCCAGCTCGACGGCGCGGCCGGGATCGAGGTGCGCGCCGACGGCGACGACCTCGAGCTGTCCGTGGACCTGCTCGAAGCCGGTGACGGCACGTTCGGCCGGCTGTTCGGCCGTCTCGACGTCGACCTGCCCGAAGGCCTCGTGTCGCGGTGCACGATGGTGCTGACGCAAGCGGGCGCCGATCTCGTGCTGCGCGTCGGCGAGCCCGCGGCCGGACCGTTCGACGACGACGCGCTCGGGCGGCTCTGGACGCCTGCGAGCCCGCCGCTGATGTTCTCCAGGGTCGAGTCCGGCGTCGCCGCGGACCTCTACGAGCTGCAGGACGTCTTCGCCGAAGCCATGCTCGCGGAAGACGAACTCGTTTCGTCCACGGCGGCGAGCATGTACGAAGCGGTCGGGGACGTCGCGACCAGCGTCGAGCCCTACTGGTCTCGCGTCGTCGTCGACGCCGGCGGATTCACGGTCGAGCTGGACGAGGTGCTCGACCCGGAGTGGGCGGAGTGGCACGTCGTGCCGACGGCGCTCACCGCGTGCGTCGACGTCGCGGCGGGGCCGTATCTGCTCGGCTCGGACATGCTCGACGTCGTGCTGGCCGAACTCGTCTACTGGCTCGACGGAGCGTTCGGAATGACCGGCGGCAGCCTCTACGAGACGCTGCCGGGCCTGTGCGACTTCTTCTCCGGCGAAGAGTCGGCGCTGTTCATGCCCGGGTTCGCGCTCTTGACCCGACCGGGAGGCTTCCGCGGCGCGCCCGGCGCGGAGCTGCCGGCCCTGCCGTGGGCCGTCGGCGCGGTCGTCGCGCCGGCCGACGACCCCGACGCGGCGCGCGCGTTCGTGGACGCCGTCGCCGGCCATCTCGTCGACGACCTGGCCCTGCCCGGCGCGCCCTGGCGGGCGCAGGACCTCGGGTTCGGGGTCGAGACCTTCGTGTTCGACCTCGCCAGGATC
>CALKYL010000367.1 GCA_938003515.1 uncultured bacterium | reverse complement strand
ATCCGAGCCGGCCCGGCCGCGCGTGGCCGGGGCTGCTCGCGCTCGCGCGGCAGGGCACCGCAGCCGCCCTCGGCCCGCTGCTCGAGTCGCTGGGCCGGTTCGCGTTCGCCGAGCTGCCGCACCTCGACCGCATCGCGTGGCTGCGCGTGCACGCGCTGGCGCTGATGCGCCTCGGGCCGGCGAGCGACGCGCAGCGGGAGCTGGTCGCGCGCCGGCTCCTGCCGCTCTTCCCGACCGGCGACGAGCGCCAGGACCAGGACCTGTGCGAGCTGCTCGCGTTCGTCGACGCGAAGGGCCTGCTCGACGCGGCGGTGCCGCTCTTGTCGCCGCTCGAGCCGTCGGCGCCGCCGCCCTGGACCGAGCTCCTGGCCCGCAACGACCGCTACGGCTCGGTCATCGCGAAGATGCTCGAGAACATGCCGCCGACCGGCCAGCTGGCGATCGCCAACGCCCTGCGCACGGTCGCGCGGGGCTGGACGCTCGAGCAGCGCCGCGTGTTGTTCACCTTCCTCGGCGAGGCGCGCGCGCGCTCGGGCGGCTCGAGCTACGACGGCTACGTGCAGGCGATCCTCGACGCAGCCTGGGCGACCTGCAGCGAGGCCGAGCAGGCGGCCCTCGCCGACGTCGTCGGCAAGGCGAGGCAGGACCCGCCGAAGTTCGTCGCGACGCCGCCGAAGGGACCGGGGCGCGACTGGCAGCCCGCCGACGCCGACGAGCTGCTGCGCGGCGACGCGCTCGTCGGCCGCGACCTCGCCGCGGGCCGCAACCTGTTCTGGGCGACCGGGTGCGCGTCGTGCCACTACTTCGCGGGGGAGGGCGGCTTCGGCGGCCCGGACCTGACGAGCCTCGGCAACAAGTTCACCGCGCGCGACGTGCTCGAGGCGATCCTCGAGCCGTCCAAGGTGATCAGCGACCAGTACTCGGGCCAGGTGCTGACCCGGACCGACGGCACGGCGCTGTTCGGGGTCGTGCGGCGGATCTTCGACGGCGACGTCGAGGTCTACGAGGTCGTGCCCGCGGTCGCGGACGCGGTGCCGGTGCGTGTCCCGGTCGCCGACGTCCGGAGCGTCGAGCCGTCGCCGATGTCGCCGATGCCGACCGACCTGATCGACCGGCTGTCGGCCGACGAGGTGCGCGACCTGGTCGCGTTCCTGCTGTCGCGCGGGGTGCGATGAGCGACGTGCCGGACGCGCTGCGCGGCGGCGGCCCGCCGGTCGTCGACCCGAGCTCGACCGAGGCGCTGGTCGCCGCCGCCGCGCGGCAGGACCGCGCGGCCGTCGAGCAGCTGCTCGTGCGCCACCTGCCCGGGCTCGAGGCGTTCGTGCGGCTGCGCATGGGCGCCGAACTGCGCCAGCTGCTCGACGCTCCCGACGTCGTGCAGTCGGTCTGCCGCGAGGTGCTCGAGGACCTCGGCGGCTTCGAGTTCCGCGGCGAGGCGCCGTTCAAGCACTGGCTCTACGCACGCGCCGAGAACAAGCTCAGGATGCAGCACCGCGCGCAGCGCGCCCAGAAGCGCGACCGCAGAAAGCAGCAGCCGCTGCCGGAGCACAGCACGTTCCTGCCGGCCTACCGCACGCTGGTCACGCCGAGCGAGGACCTGGACCAGCAGCAGATGATCGCGCGGGTCGAGGCGGCGTTCGACCTGTTGCCCGACGACTACCGGGAGGCGGTCACGCTGCACAAGCTGTGCGGGCTGAGCCACGCCGAGATCGCCGAGCGCATGGGCCGCAGCGAGGGCGCGGTGCGCAACCTCGTCTACCGCGGCATCTCCCGGCTCGCGCTCCTGGTCGACGGCGGCGATACGCGCGGTTGACGGGTCAGCGGCTCGCGGCCGGGCGCCCGGCGTCCGCGGCGAGGCGCGCGAGCAACGCGTCGAATTCGGGCCGGCCGCGCAACGGGTCGTAGAGCGCCTGGTCCAGGCGGTTGCCGCGGCCCCAGCCGAGCTGCTCGGCCGCGACCAGACAGGCCATCGCCCGATCGAGGCACGTGCGGCGGTGCGCGTCGTCGGGCCGCGGCGGCGGTTCGCTCCGGTCGAGCGCGCGCACGACCATCAGCCACTGGGTCGCGGCGACGCGCTGCGACATCGGCCCGGGCAGCTCGGCTACGCGTTCGGCGTTGGCCTCGAGCTCGCCGCGGCGGCCGAGGCGGTCGAGGCAGCGGCCGCGAACGGTCAGGTGGTTACGGAGGTAGTCCAGCGCCTGGTCGAAGTTCGGCATCTCGGCGAGCACCTGGCGCTGGAGCTCGATCGCGCGGTCGAGGCGCTCGACCGCCGCGTCGTACAGCTCCTGGTGGAAGTTCATCCAGGCGAGGTTGTGCAGCGCGGCCGCGACGTCCGACCGGATCTGCACGTTGGCCGGGAACGCGGCGAGGCCCGCCTCGCGCAGCGCGAGGCACTCCTTCAGGGCCGGCACGGCGCGCTGGTCGCGCCGGTGCACGTGCAGCGTGCCCAGCGTCTCGAGCACGTCGGCGACGAGCAGCGGCGGCGTCGGCCACACCTGCGCGTCCGCGGGCAGCGCGCGCGCGAGCGCGAGGGCCTCCTCGGCGAGCGGCAGCGCGTCGTCGTAGCGCTGGGCCTGCACCAGCGCGGTCGCGAGGCCGTCGAGCTGGACCACGAGCACGTGCGGCCGCAGCACGTCGTCCGCATGGCGCTGCGCGAGCTCGCGCGCGAACCGGACCGCGTCCTGGCGCAGCTCGAGCTCGCGCGCGGGGTAGCGACCCGCCGCGAGGTCCGCGTGTTCGACGAGCAGCTGCAGCCGGGAGCGCTCGACGTGCACCGCGAAGACCGGATCGGACGCGATCGAGTCGATGTCGCGCGCGGCGGCCGCGAAGCTGGCGACGGCGTCGTCGATCGCGCCGGTGCTGCGCAGCGCGGAGCCGAGGTTCAGCCACAGGATCGAGCGCGCGTTGCGCCACGACGCGTGCACGACCTGTCCGTCGCGCGAGAGCCAGCCGATCGCCTCGCGCAGCGTCGCGATCGCGTCGTCGGCGCGACCGAGCCGCAGCTGCGCGTCGGCGAAGCGCGACATCGCCTTGCCCGCCTCGACGTGCATGCGCAGGTGGTCCGGGTGGCGCGGCAGCAGCTTGCGGTACATGCGCGCCGCGTCGGCGAGCGACTCGACGGCCATGCGTTCGGCGGCGGGCACGAAGCGAAGCCGGTCCTCGCCGACGCGCACGAGCAGCCCGTAGATGGCGTCGAGCGACTGCTCGAGGCTCTCGTCGGCGTTCCGGACCGCGGCCGCGAGCTCGCGGTTGACCGCGCGCTCGCGCCACGCGAAGACGAACGGCGAAAGCACGACGACGATGGCGGCCGCGGCGAGCGCGGTGGCGGCGACGCGGTGGCGCTGGCACCAGCGGGTCAGGCGCAGCGCGAGGCCGAGCCGCCGGGCGCGGATCGGCCGCCGGTGCAGCACCGCCTGCAGGTCGTCCGCGAACGCCTGGACGTCGGGGTAACGGCGTTCGCGGTCGCGGTCCATCGCGGTCTCGACCACCAGCACCAGCTCGGGCGGCACGTCGCGGTTCTTCGCGCGCAGGCTCGGCACGTCGCCGTTCCGGATGCGTTCGAGGTCGTCGACGCCGGCGAACGGCGGCGACAGGGCCAGCAGCTGCCACAGGGTCGCGCCGAGCGAGTAGACGTCGGTGCGCTCGTCGACCGCGTCGCCGCGCAGCTGCTCGGGGGACATGAACGCCGGCGACCCCGGCGTGCTGCCCGTGCGCGTGAACTCGCGGCCGCCCGCCACCATCGCGATGCCGAAGTCGAGCAGCACCGGTCGGCCGTCGGTCGTCAGCACGATGTTGCCGGGCTTGATGTCGCGGTGCACGATGCCGCGCACGTGCGCGTGCCGCACCCCGAGCGCGACGGCGTGCACGACGCGCGTCGCGACCTGCCACCACGCGCCGGCGAGCGGGTCGGTGCCGGTCTCGGACGCGCTGCCGAGCACGCGGCGCAGGTCGGCGCCGGTCAGGGTCGCCGGGTCGCGGTCCTGCAGCGCGAGGCAGATCTCGTGGGCGCTGTGGCCGTCGAGCAGCTCCACAGCGTACCACGCCAGGCCGTCCTGCTCGCCCGACGCGAGCACCGGCACGATCGCCGGGTGCTGCAGCCTCGCGACCGCCTCGATCTCGCGGCGGAAGCGTTCGCGCGCGCCCTCGAAGTAGAGCAGCTCGGGCCGCACCACCTTGAGCGCGACGCGGCGCTGCAGCGAGGTCTGCTCGGCCTCGTAGACGACGCCCATGCCGCCGCTGCCGAGCCGGCGCAGCAGCCGGAACTCGCCGAGGTGGTCCGGGAACTCGCGCGCCGCGGGCGCGCCGCCGAGCAGGCCCATCTGCCGGCAGCGCTGCAGGCCGCGTTCGAGGGCCGCGCGGTGGGCGGGGTTCGCCGCGACGAAGGCCGCCAGGGCCGGTTCGCCGCCGTCGTCGAACGCGGCGAGCGCGTCGGCGAGCAGGTCCTCGAGCGGGTCGGGCGCCGGCTGCGGCATGGGCGTCGGGCGGCACTGTAGCGGCCGCCGGCCGAGGCGGAAGCGGCGCATGCCCGGGCCCTCAGCGCACCCAGAGGTCGAGCCCGGCCGTCGCCGTCAGGCCGCTCGGTGTCGTCGGGTCGAGGTAGGCGGCCTGGAAGTAGAAGTGGCGGTTGCCGAGGCTCGGCGTCGCAGGCAGATAGAGCGGCGCGACCATCACGCCGGTGCCCCCGAGTCCGCTGCCGATCACCACCTCGAGGTTGGTGAGCACCGTCAGCCCCTGGAACGGCACGTTCACGGGGAACGAGCCGAGCGCGAGCACGCCGACGCCGTTCGGGGGTCCGTCGACGCGCAGCGTGACGACCTCGCCGAGCCGGGCGCAGCCGACGCCGGTCAGCCGCGGCGTGCCGGCCGCGCCGGGCGTCGCCTGGCCGTAGCTCGTGATCGCGCCGCAGGTCGCGCCGAGGCGCAGCGCGACGAGGTGGCCGTTGCCGGCGGTGAACAGGAAGTCGCCGGACACCGGGTCGATCGCGCCGCCGCCGGTCGCGCCGAGACCGGCGACGACGAGCTGGCGGCTCGCGGGCATCGGGTCGCCGTTCTGGTCGGTCGAGTAGGCGGTGACGCCGCCCGTGTCCCACTCGGCGACGAGCACGCTCTGGCCGAGCAGCGGCGAGCCGAGCGGCGGGTAGACCATGCCCTCCGGTCCGCCCTGGATCTGCACGCCCGGGGACACCGAGGCGATCGAGAAGGTGCCGTTGCCGTCGGGCACGAGCGTCAGGTCGTGGACGCGGCTGCCGGCGTAGCTCGCGACCTTGAACCGGCCGGCGCCCTGCCGGCCGGGAGGCACGAAGGCGCAGGTGCCGACGGTGCCGGAGACGCCGAGCGGGCCGAGGTCGAGCACGCGATCGGGGCTGCTGCTGCCCGGCTCGATCTGGCCGAGCCGGTTCGGGCCGTACCAGGTGAAGAACAGGACGCCGCCCGGTCCGAACGCGAGGCCGCCGTCGTTGCCGCCGACGGTCGCGCGCACCGTCGACGGACCGGAGCCGACGATGCGGCCCTGGCCGCCGCGCACGAGCGGCACGGCGCGGATCTCGCCGCTCCCGTAGGCCGACGTCAGCAGCGTGTGGGGCTCGCCCGGCGGGAACGCGATGCCGCCGTAGTCGTCGACGCCAGGCATCTTGCCGAGATCGACGACCTCGTAGTAGCCGCTGGAGGGGGGGAGCACCGTCTGGGCGACGGCGCACGCCGCCAGCGCGAGGCCGGCGAGCCGGCGGAGTCGGAGCGTGGTCATGAGGTCCTGGAGGGGGCGGGCGCCGAACGGCGCCGACACCTCCAGTGCGCGGCGGGCGCGCGCGTCACACCCGCGCGGCGCCGTTTTCCGGTCGCGCCCCGCGTCAGCCGCGCGCGGGCGTCGCCGCGCCGCCGCGGTGCACGGTCAGCTGCGGGAACGGGATGCCGAAGCCGTGCTCGTTGCAGGCCGCGACCAGGAGCACGTTGACCCGCCGCGACAGCTCGTGGTAGCGCTCGGCGGCGCTGCCGTCGAGTTCGACGATCACCGCGAAGTCGAGCGAGCTCGAGCCGGCCGCCGTCAGCTCGACGTGCACGTGCCGCAGCTGGCCCGGCGCGGTGATCGCCGCGAGCCCGTCGTGCACGGCGCGCTGCAGCGCCTGCGGCACCTTGTCGGTCGCGTCCTGCTGGTGGCGGTAGTCCAGGCCGAAGCGCAGCACGATCTCGAAGCCCCGCGACAGGTTGCGCGGGTTCTGCTGCAGGAACGCCGTGGTCGGATAGCTCTTCGGCGCGTCGTGGCGCTCGGCCACGAGCACGACCTCGGGGGTCTGCAGCTTGACGACGCCGACCGTGCCGTCCGCGAGCGCGACCACGTCGCCCTGGCGGCACGGGAACCAGGGTTCGCCCTCGCCGATCGGGCGCGAGCGCTGGCCGATCAGCTCCTTGACCGGCACCCGCAGCGCTCCGCCGGCGAGCTCCGGGTTGACGAGGCGCGACTGGAAGCGCAGCGCGTCGACGCGGAACGGCAGGCCGCCGATCAGGATGCGTTCGCCCTCGCGCACGGGGCCGACGTTGAGGATCAGGCGGAACTGCTCGACGAACTGGGGCGCCATCTTGACGACGACCCAGCCGGCGCCGAGCAGGAACACGATCGCGACGCCGAGAAGCAGCCAGTCGTTGCGTGCGTAGGGCACGACCAGCGTCGCCGCGACGGCGACCAGCAGCGTCGCGACCTGCACGAGCACCTCGAACAGCCGCACCGAGAACTCGGCCCGGCGCCGCCGGCGCCGCAGCAGTCGGTCCCCGACGAAGCGCAGCCCGAAGTAGACGGCGACGAAGACCAGCACCGACAGGACGAGGCTGAGCCCGCTCGACTGCAGGAAGCGCTGCACGGTGTCGGTCACGCTCGTCACCAGCGGCTGCTGCTCGTCGCGCAAGCGCTGCAGGTTGGCGTTCAGGACCAGGATCTCGCTGCCGAGTTCGTTGAGCAGCGGCTCCCAGCGCTGCTGCAGCTCGCGCTCGACCTCCTCGTAGGCGTCGCTCTGCGGGTCGAGGGCGTCGCGCGTCGCGCGGACCTGTTCGGCGGCCAGCTGCGCGACGCGCCGGCGTTCGCGCACCGCCTCGAGCCGGTCCTCGAGCTCGGCGACCTGGCGCGGCCCGGAGGTCGCCTCCTTCATCGCGCGCATCAGCGGGCGGACGAGGTCGTAGACCTCGTCGATAACGTCGAACCTCTCCTGCTTGTGCTCCTCAAACTGCTCAACGTCGAGGTGCGAGGCGAGCTC
>CALKYL010000366.1 GCA_938003515.1 uncultured bacterium | reverse complement strand
CGTCGCGCACGCGCTGCTCGACGCGGCGACGCCGTTCCCGAGGCCGCTCGACGAGGCGGACCTGCAGTCGGTGTTCGCGCGTACCGTCGCGCTCGCGGACGCGCGCGCGGTGTTCGTCAACGACCTCGAGCGCGTCGAGCCGGCGCCCGAAGGCGTCTGGCTCTGCCTGCGCAACAAGCACTACCTGTTCCAGCTGACCGAGTCCCCCCCCGAGCCCAACGAGCGCCCCGGCCGGCAGACCGTGCCCGCGCTCGAGGTCACGGCGTGGCCGATCCGCTCGGTCGGGCCCGGCCACTGCGCGTTCTTCTACCCCGAAGGCGCGGAGCGGGCCTACACGCGCAACCTGCGCCGCAGCTACGCGGGCCTCGACGACCGTCCCGGCCCCGGGCGCAGCCACCGCCGTCCCGGGCTCGGCGGCCGGCAGGCGGGCACCTACACCGGCCACGACGACGAGCGCTGGATCCTGTTCTGACCGCCGCGGACCGCGCGGCCCGCGCCGCTCCGACCGGGACCGATCAGAAGTACTGGTGCAGGAAGTCTGCGATCAGGACGCGCATCGCCGGCGCCTCGTCGTGCCGCATGTTCTTGAGTCGCAGCGCGTCCTCGACCGTCAGCCAGTTGCGCGTCAGCAGGTTCAGCGCCAGAACGCGCAGCTGCGGCAGCTCCTCCTTGTCGAACAGGATGGCGCGAACCGGCGCGAGGCACGCGTCGCGCAGCTCCGGCTGGTCGCGGCGGTCCGCGGCGTAGCCGGCGATCGTCGGCAGCAGGTGCGCGCGCAGGCGCCACGCGTCCCGCGGCAGCGCGAGGAAGGTGTCCAGCACGACGCGTTCGGAGCCGCGCAGGTTGAGCAAGAGGAGCGGCAGGTAGGTGCGCGTCGTCAGGTCGCCGCCGTCGGAGCGCGCGACGACGCGCTCCTCCGCGGCGAAGATGCGGCACAGCGCCTCGGCCGCGGCGTCGCTGCCGTTCTGCGCCAGCGCCTGCAGGAAGGGCCGGCCCTCGCCGGCCGGCGCGCGCTCGAAGCGCTCGACCAGCACCGGAACGGCGCGCGGGTCTCCGCTCGCCGACAGCTGGTTGACGATCGACTGCAGCCGGGTGCCGGTCGCCGTCGGCAGCTCCTCGAGCAGGACCGAGACGATCTGGCGCCTGCCGCGGCGCGTCAGCTCGCGCAGCGCGATCGCGCGGATGTCCCAGATCTCGGTCGGCGCGGTCAACACCTCGTAGACGTCGACGACGTCGTCGCCCTCGACGCGGGTCAACAGCTTCGCCGCCGCGAGCCGCACCTCCGGCCGGAGGTGGGTCGTCGTGCGCAACACGTCCTCGCGCAGGTCGCCGATCGCCGCGGACGCGTCCGGGCCGAACGCGCAGCGGCGGATCGCGTGCGTCATGCGCTGCACGTCCTCGCCGCGCAGCGCCTCGCGCAGCCAGACGGTGCCGGTCGCGTCGCCGTTCGCGTGCAGCACGCCGGCGATGATCGCCTTGAACTCGTCCACGGCGTCGTCCCAGCGGCCCTCGAGCACCGCCGCCGCCTCGGCGGTCGGCAGCTGCAGGGCCTGCTCGAGGACCTGGTCGCGCACCGACGACGGCACCTGGGCGAGCATCAGCTCGCGGAGGATCTCGACGCGGTCCTCGGGCAGGCGCAGCCGCACGGCCCGCAGCCAGGCGCTGCGCGAACGGCCGTCCATCAGCCCGAAGTCGGCGCGCAGCCGGCGCAGCGTCTCGACGGTGCCGGCCGTGCCGAGCGAGGCGTAGGCCGCCTGCTGCACCGCCGGGTTCTTGTGCTGCAGCGCGCGGCGCAGCGCCGGGTCGAAGCGCTCGTCGCCCATCTTGCCCATCGCCTCGACGCAGTTGCGCACGACGTCCCCGAGCGCCGGGTTGCCCATCGCCCGGTCCATCTCCTCGATCAGGGGCTCGACCGCGTCCTCCGGCGCGCGCCAGTAGAACTCCGTGGCCATCAGCCACGCCTCGCGGCTGACGTTGCCCTGCAGGTTCGAGGCCAGCTGCTGCAGGATCTGGCGTCGCGTGCTCTCGAACTCGAGGCCCTGGTGCCGCGGGTACTCGAGGTCCACCGGGAAGTCGGCGTGGAACGGCCGGAGGTTGAACGGGTTCTCGGCCGCGGCCTCGCCCGGGGTCTGGCCCGGGGCTCCCCCCGGGAGGATGGTCGCCGCCATGGTCGCGGCGAGGGCGGCGGCGGCGTGCAGCCGGGGGGTCGACGGCGAACGCGGTCGGGGCGGGGTCGTCATGCGGTCGGGCACGGGTTCGGACGGGACACCAGCTAGTACGGCACCGGGGCCGCGTCACGCCAGGGTTACTCGATCGGAACGTCGAGCAGGCCCTGCACGTAGAGCAATCGGCTCTGGGCGGTCCGGTAGTCGAGCTGGTTCCGCAACAGACGGCTCCGCGCCTCCCGCAACTCCTGGTTTCGGCGCTGGACCTCGAAGGCCGTCGAGGCGCCGCCGCGCAGCTTAACCTGTTCGGTCTCGAGGTTGCTCTCGGCGAGGCGCAACGACTCGGCGCCGGCACGGATGCTCTGCGCGAGCGTGGTGAGGCCGCGCACGGCCTCGCGCACCTCCCGGGTCACGTCCAGGGTCGCCGCGTGCAGCAGCCGGCGCTGGCGCTCGACCTCGAGCCGGGCGCGCTGCGCGCGCGAGCGGGCCGCGTGGTTGCCGATCGGGATCGCGAACTCCAGCCGCACCGACCAGTCGGGGAACTGCTGGTCGACCGAGTCCTGGAAGGCGTTGCGGAACGAGTCGCGCACGCCGTCGGTCGAGTAGCTGCCGATCAGGTCGAGCTGCGGCAGCGTGTCGCGCTCGGCCTCGACGAGCGCGACCTCGGAGGCGGCGACGCTGCTGCGCAGGCCGCGCAGGTCCGGCCGGTTCTGCAGCGCGACCTCGACGAGCGTCTCGAACGCCGGCACGTCGTCCGTCGGCGCGACGTCGATCGCCGACACGGGCCGCAGGTTGACGCGCCAGACCTGCGCGTCGCCGGCGTCGAACAACAGCCGCCGGAGGTCGTCCTCGCGGTCGCGGATCTCGTTCTCGGCGACGATCTGTTCCTCGCGCCGGCGCGCGACCTCGGCTTCGTCGGCGATGCGGTCGCGCGGCGCCAGCTCCTCGACCCGGATGCGCTCCTCGGTGATGCGCAGCTGCTCCCGCGCGACCGCGAGCGGCGACGTGACCACGCGCCAGTTCTCGCGCGCGAACACCAGCTCCCAGTAGGCCTGCACGATCGCGAGCAGCGTGTCCTGCACGGTGCGGTCGAAGTCGTGCTGCGCCTGCGTCGCGCGGTAGCGTGCGGAGTTGATCTGGGCGAGGTTGAAGTCGGTCCAGGCGCCGCGCATCAGCGGCTGGCGGAAGCTCGCCGACCACTCGGACGTGAACTGCTTGTCCGGGAAGAAGCCGCCGCCGCCGTCGCTCTCGAAGCGCGTCGGCTGGAAGGCGAGGTCGAACAGGCCGCCGGTCGCGACGCGCTGGCGCCAGCCCAGGGTCGCGTCGATCGTCTCCGACGCGATCGACGGCTGGAAGTCGTTGCGCCGCGGCGACTGGGTCTCGGCGTAACCCGCGCTGCCGTACAGTTCGGGCTGGAAGCCGGCCTCGGCGAAGAGCACGTCGAGCCTCGCCTGCTCGGGCAAGAGCTCCGCGGCGCGCAGGCTGACGTTGAAGCGTCGGCCCAGCCGCAGCGCGTCCTCGAGCGACAGGCCGCGCACCGGCGCGCCGCGCTGGTCGGCGTCGACGTCGACGGGCACCCGCAGCTCGCGCTCCTGCGGGTCCAGGCAGGCCGGCGGGGAGCGGAAGAGCGTCGTGTAGGGCGGGAGTGAAGATCGCGGTGGTCGCCGTCTCGTCGAGACACGAATAG
>CALKYL010000365.1 GCA_938003515.1 uncultured bacterium | reverse complement strand
GGCGCAGGGAGCCGGCCCGCTGCTGCAGGTGCCGTTCGAGCAGCGCCACGTCGTAGAACAGATGCTGCTGGACGGTCTGGCAGCGTTGCCCGCCATGTTCGGGGTTCTGCTGGCCGAACGCGACGCCAACGCGGCCCGGTGGCTGCGCAGCGAAGGCTTGGGGCAAGCGCTCTTGCGCGTGCTGCCGGACACGACCTGGCGGCTGCGTCCCGACGGCACGTTCGTCGACCCGTTCGCGCCGCCCGGTGCGCCCGGCCGATCGAACGCCGGCCCATCTAACGCCGTCGCGTCGAACGCCGCTCCAGCCGATGCGGGCGGTGCCCGCGGCGCCCTCGCCGGCAGGCGGCTCCAGGACCTGCTGCCACCGGGCCAGGGCGAGCGGCTGCTGCGCCAGCTGGCCGGCCCGGGCCGCGCCGAGACGGTGGAGTTCCGCGCGCCGGGCTCGGAGCCGGCGGCAGAGGGAGCGGCCGGGCCGCGCGAAGGGGAGCTGCGCTTCGTGCGGCTGCCGGACGGCGACGTCCTGGTGATGGCGCGCGACATCACCGGACGCAAGCGCGCCGAGCGGGAGATCACGTGGCAGGCGCGTGTGCTCGAGATGATCGCGACGGCAAAGCCGCGGCAGGACGTGTTCGCGGCGCTGGTCGCCGGCGTCGAGGAGTTGATCTCCGACTGTCGCTGTTCGGTGCTGCTGGCTCGCGCCGGGCGCCTGCACGTCGCGTGGGCGCCGTCCCTGCCCGCCGAGTTCAACGCGCTGGTCGAGGGCTTCGAGATCCGCGCCGGACACGGCGCGTGCGGCGCGGCGGCGCACGCGAACGAGACGGTGGTCTGCGTCGACCTGGACACCGATCCCCGCTTCGCGCCATACCGCGCCGTGGTCGCGCGGTTCGGGCTGCGCGCGTGCTGGTCGGTGCCGATGCGCTCCGCGGACGGCGCGGTGCTCGGCACGTTCGCGATCTACCACGGCCGCCCGCGAACGCCCGAGCCGGCCGAGATCCGGCTGGTCGAACGCGCCGCCACGCTCGCCGGCCTCGCCGTCGACCGCGAACGCCGCGAGGGCCTGCTCGCCGGCCTGCAGCAGAACGTCGGCGACGGGCTGTGGCGCGCGGTGCCCGGCGAGGGCTTCGCCTACGTCAACACGTCGTTCGCGCGCATGTTCGGCTACGGCTCGGCCGAGGAGCTGCTATCGGGCTGGCGCCGCGGCGCGCCGGATCCGCACCGGGAGAGCCTCGCGGCGCTCGCGGGTGACGCGACGCCGGCGCACAACCGCGAACTCAGGCTGACGCGCCGCGACGGCTCCGAGTTCTGGGCGCTCGTCTCGCGGTCCGTGTCCACCGGCGCCGACGGCGAAGGCGTCGTGTGCGACGGCACGATCAGCGACATCACCGCGCACCGCGAGCTGCAGGACCAGCTCCGTCACGCGCAGAAGATGAAGGCGGTCGGCCAGCTCGCCGGCGGCGTCGCGCACGACTTCAACAACCTGCTGACGGCGATCCAGGGCTTCGGCGAGTCCGTGCGCGACGAGCTGCCCGACGACAGCCCGCTGCGCAAGGACGTCGCCCAGATCCTCGACGCGGCGCGCCGCGCGGCCGAACTGACGCGGCAGCTGCTCGCGTTCGGACGACGTCAGGTGCTGTCGCCGCGCGTGCTCGATCTGAGCGACGTCGTCGACGAACTCGGCGACCTCTTGCGGCGGCTGACCGGCGCGCGGGTCGATCTGCGCGTCGAGCGGCCTGCCGACCCGGTGCGGGTCCGGGTCGACCGCGGCCAGCTCGAACAGGTGCTGGTCAACCTCGTCATCAAC
>CALKYL010000364.1 GCA_938003515.1 uncultured bacterium | reverse complement strand
GCAGCATCTCGGCGCGCACCAACACCTCGGCCCCGGAGGTCCGGTTCCGGCTCGACGACGGCCTGCCGGACGTCGCGTTCGAGGTCGAATTGCGGGTCGCGGACCGCGCGCACGTCGACGCGCCGGTGACGCGGCGCCACCGTCTCGAGGTCGGCGCGTGCCCGCCGCGGCGGCCGATGCTCGGTTTCACGACGAACCCGGCGTGGAGCGTCTCGGAGACCGGATCCTGGATCGAGCTCAACGACGAGGCGCGCTCGGTCTCGGGCCGCTTCGTGCGCGGCCCGGCGACGGCGTCGACGGCGCTCGGCGGCGACTCGTACTGGCAGTGGTCGGGCACGCTCGTGCCTTCGCAATACCAGGACGAGGACGGCAACGACGTCGACGGCCGCGTCCTGGTCGGCATCGCGTTCGGCGACGACGCCTACGCGGTCGAGTGCCGGCGCGCCGAGCGCGACGGCGCCGACAACGCGTGGAGCCTCGAGGTGCTCGAGCGCGCGCCGGGCTCGGGCGAGTGGCGTCCGATGGTGCCGCCGGTGCGCCGGCGATGGGCCGAGCCCGACCGCACCGACAACGAATACCGGGCGTGGTTCTCGTTCGAGCGCGCCGACGACCGCCTGACGCTGCAGATCGGCGAACTCGTGCAGCCGCCGACGCCGCGCGGCGGCCCCCGGCCCGAGGCCGCGCTCGAGCGCGAGGCGCCGGTCGTCGTCGCGCTGTCGGCAGACGAGGCGGCGGCGCTCTCGGCGTCCGGCCGGATCGAGCTGTCGGTCGTCGCCGGCCGCGTCGTGTTCCGCGTCGAGCAGCGCTGACGCCGGGATCGCTGACGGCAGGGTCGCTGACGGCAGGGTCGCCTGCCGGCGTCGTCAGAACGCCCAGGCGACGCCGAGCGAGAACCAGATCGGGTCGTCGTCGATGCCGAGCTGGGAGAACCAGTCGTCGATCGTCGAGTCGAGGATGGCGGAGCCGTTGACGCCGGCCTGCAGCTGCGTGCGCGGGTCGACCTGCCAGTTGACGACCGCCTGGCCGCGCAGGTCGGCGAAGCCCGATTCGTCGATGCCGTAGAGCCACGCCGACTGGGCCGACGTGGCGTAGCCGATCGAGCCGTCGAGCACGATCGTCCAGCCGTCGCCGAGGTCGAAGCTCTCGGTGATGCCGGCGCGGTAGTAGGGCGCGCGCACCTCGTCGAAGTCGTAGTGCCACGACACGTAGGGAGTCGCTTCGAGCACGTTGGCGCTGACGACGGCGAACACTTCGGTCGTGGCGCCGCGCTCCCCGTTCGGGAACTCGAGGCCGTTCGGCAGGTTGTAGTTGAAGACGCCGCCGCGCAGGGTCACGTCGCCGATCGTCTTGCGGTAGTCGGCGAAGAAGTCGATCGACGTGAAGCGGCCGGCGTGGCCGTCCGGGAACCACGCGTCGCCGGTGCTGTTGCTGAGGTCGACGTTGCCGCGCGCGGCGATCTGGATCGTGTCCTCGTCGACCGTCGGCAGCTGGATCGACAGCCGGGGCTGCAGGACCGGCCGGTCGACCTGCGTCATGCCCCGGTGCACGAACTTGCTCGCGAGTTCGGCGCCGAGCCCGACGCTGGGACTCGCGCCCTCGGGCACGATGCATCCGGTGGCGACGGCACTGGAGACGGCGAGCAGGCCGGCGAGACGCGGATTCATGCGAGGTTCCGGGCCGAGGGCAGCGGCGCCGAAGTGGCGGCGCGTGGCGGAGTGTCGGTG
The DNA here is from genome assembly GCA_938003515.1 of uncultured bacterium. The sequence goes on along the minus strand of CALKYL010000364.1, from coordinate 2,926 downwards.
TCGTCCGGCGTCATTTCAACGCCGCGCCCCGCTGGCCCGTTCGTATGCTCGCCGCGCGCCGTCCCGCACGCACCCGGCCCCGTGAACGTCCCTTCCCGCATCGCCTGCTGCGTCGCGACCGCCCTCTGCGCCGCGGGCTGCGTGCCGGTCGACCTGTCGGCGAAGCTCGGCTACGCCGAGACCAAGGTCGGCGGGCGGCTCGCGCTCGACAGCAGCGGCGGCGGCCAGCCGGTCGAGCAGGGCGTCGACTCCGCCTTCGGGCTCGGCGACGCGCGCGGCTCGCCGTTCGTGCGCGGCCGCGCCGACTTCGGCGGCCCGGTCGTGACCGGCTCGGCGCTGTGGCTGCGCGAGTCGGGCCGGGGGCAGCTCGCGGACTCGTTCGGCGGGCTGCCCGGCGGCACGCAGGTCGAGAGCCGCCTCGACCTCGGCCTCGCGAAGCTCAGCGCCGCCTGGGAGTTCGACGTCGGTCCGCTGCGGCTGGGCCCCGGGGTGCTGTTCGACGTGTTCGCGCTCGACTTCTCGGCGCGCGAGCTCGTGCTCAACTCGCGCGAGATCATCGACGAGGTGCTGTTCGTGCCGATGCCGTTCCTGCGCGCCGAGGGTTGCGTCGGGTCGTGGCGGGCCACGGCCGAGGTCGGCTGGCTCGAGGTCTCGGACCTCGGCGACACCGAGGGCCGGTTCGTCGACGTCGAGGCGATCGTCGAGTGGTCGCCGGTGCCACATGCGAATCTCTTCGCGGGCTATCGGTTCCTCGGCATCGATGGCAGCGGCGATACGGGCACGGAGACGTTCGCTGCGGATCTGCGGCTTCGAGGCTGGACCATCGGCGGCGGGATACGCTTCTGACGGCCCGACCACCCTCAGCCCGCTGGCGCCCGCACGCCCGCGGAGGGATGCTCCCCGAAATGAAGCCGCAGACCTTGCTGCTCGTCCTCTCGTCCTTCGCCCTCGTCGCCTGCGAGGGCCAGCGCTACCACGTGCACGCCGGCCCGATGTTCGCGCGCGCGCGCGGCGAGGTCGCGCTGCAGAACGCCGGCGGCTCGTTGATCCTCGGCAACAACCAGAACAGCATCGACGGCGACCTCGGCGTCGGGGACGAAGAGGTGTCGCCCTACCTGCGAGCGTCGACGGACATCGATCGCCATCGCGTGCGTGCCGACGGCTTCTGGCTCGACGCCGAGGGCAACGGCACGCTCGGCGGCGACTACGGCGGGCTCGCGGCGGGCTCGCTGGTGTCGACGACGCTCGACTTCTACGCGGTCGGGCTGTCCTACGCCTACCAGCTGGTGCGCGAGGAGCACTTCCGTTTCGCCGGCGGCGCCAAGGTGGGCTTCTACTCGCTCGACGTGACCGCGCGGTCGGCGGTCGGTCAGGAGGAGGTCGTGACCGAGGTGTTCGTGCCGATGCCCTACATCGAGGCCGAGGCGTTCTTCGGGCCGGTCACGCTCGGCGCGAACGCCGCGATCATGGCGGCCGACCTCGGCGACGCCGACGGCCGCTACTGGGACCTCGAGGGCTACGCGAGCTGGCGGATCGGCGACGACTTCGACGTCAAGGCCGGCTACCGCTACCTGCTGCTCGACGGCGCCGGCCGCGCGTCGTCGCGCGACTTCGACGCCGACGTCGACGTGCAGGGCGTGTTCGTCAGCGCCGGCGTGCGCTTCTGAGCGCGCGCTCGGCGGCGCGCAGGAGCCGCTGCTCCCAGTCGTCCGCCGCCCGTTCCGGCCCGAGCCGCTCGAGGTCTTCGAGCCGGAGCCGCACCGACACGTCGGGCACGACCCCGTCGGTCTGCAGGCCGATGCCGGTGCGCTCGACGAGCCGCGTCTTGCCGTAGGTCAGCGTACCGCCGTCGGGGCCGCGGGCGCGCTCGAGGCCGGCTTCGGCGCCGGCGGTGCGCTCGCCGACGACGACGGCGTCGCACTCGCGCTGCAGGATGCGCGCCGTGTGCTCGGCCATGCTGGCGGTCAGCGAGCTGGTCAGCACGACGACGGGCTTGTCGAAGCGCGGCGCGCGCGGCTCGAGGTCGACGTGCACGAACAGGTCGAGCGGGAAGAACAGGTAGGCGACGAGGTCGGTCGGCGGCACGAACACGAGCTCGACCGGCTCGCGCAGGAACTTGCCGATCACCGAGCTGGCCACCGCCATCTCGCCGCCCAGGTTCTGGCGCAGGTCGAGCACGAGCCCTTCGGTGTCGTTCGCGGCGTCGATCCACGCGTCGAGCCGGTCGGTCGACAGCCCGGCGCGCAGCGAACGCAGCTCCAGATGGGCGTAGGGCTCGGACGCGCGCAGCAGCGCCCACAGGCCGTCTCGCTGCAGGTGGCCGAGCGGGGAGTGGGTCGTCGCGGTGCCGGCGGGCGGCCGGCGCAGCACGTGCCGCGTGACGGCGCCGTCGCGCCAGCGCAGCTGCAGCTCGACCTCGCTGTCCGGCGGTCCGAGCAGCAGATGTCCGACCAGGGACGCCACGACCGGCGCCCCGCCGACGCGCCACAGCTCGGGATAGCGGGCTTCGGCCGGCAGGACCTCCGGCGTCGTCGGCGCAGCGCCTTCGGGCCACGACACCACGAACAGCCGCCCCTCGATCGGCATCAGCGCGAAGCCTTCGCGGTCGAGCAGCGACGTCGGCGCGACGCCGTCTTCGACGAGCGCGTCGTCGGGCGCGGTGAACGACACGTGCAGGTCGCCGAGCTCGCTGAACATGCCGGCGAGCAGCTGGTAGAACTCGTGCGGCCGCGTCGCGAACGGCACCGCGGCGCGATACTGGCGGCGCAGCTCCTCCCAATCGACGTCGGCGTGCCCGAACAGCGGGTAGTTGTCGGCGAGCTCCTGCCAGTAGAAGTCGAAGGCCGCCACGCGGCCGCGCTCCGCGTCGGTCAGCCAGATCGGAAGAGCACACGTCTGAACTCCAGTCACACTGATATATCTCGTA
>CALKYL010000363.1 GCA_938003515.1 uncultured bacterium | reverse complement strand
CTCGATAACACCGCCAGGCGCATCCGCGACGGCGTGCCGCCGCTGCGCGCGGCCTACCTCGGCTCGCGCCAGGTCGGCTTCGCCGTCGTCGCGACGACGATCGTGCTGGTCGCGGTCCTGGTGCCGGTGTCGTTCGTCGAGGGCAACACCGGCCGCCTGTTCCGCGAGTTCGCGCTCGCGCTGGCCGGCGCCGTCGTGCTGTCGACGTTCGTCGCGCTGACCTTGTCGCCGGTGATGTGCTCCTTGCTGCTGCGCGGCGGCAAGCCGCCCCTGATGATGCGCTTCGTCGACGCGCTGTTCGTGCCGTTCCAGCGCGCCTACCGCTGGGTGCTCGAGGGCCTCGTCGCGCAGCCGCTCGCCGCGCTCGGCATCGCCGTCGGGCTCGGGCTGTCGATCGGCGGCCTCTACACCGGCCTGCCGCAGGAATACGCGCCGCAAGAGGACCGCGGCCAGTTCCGCATCAGCGCGCGCGGGCCGGAGGGCGCCTCGTTCGAGCACGCCGTCAAGGCGGGCCTCGAGGTCGAGCGCGTGATGATGGCGCTGATCGAGACCGGCGAGGGCCAGCGCGTGCTGCTGCGCGTGCCCGGCGGCTGGAACTCGAGCGGCAGCGTCAACTCGGCGTTCGGCACGGTGCTGCTCAAGCTCTGGGGTCAGCGCGAGCGCACGACGAAGGAGATCATGGCCCAGGTCGACCGCGAGCTCGGCGAGATCCCGGGCTACCGCGCGTTCACGATCGCGGAGTCGGGGCTGCTGCGGCGCTCGGGCCAGCCGGTGCAGTTCGTGCTGACGGGCTCGACCTACGAAGAGCTGACCCGGTGGCGCGACGTCGTGCTCGCCGCCGCGCGCCAGAACGCCGGCCTGGTCGCGGTCAACTCCGACTACGAGGAGACGAAGCCCCAGCTCGAGGTCGTCGTCGACGACGACCGCGCCGCGGACCTCGGCGTGTCGTCGGTCGAGGTCGGCCGCACGCTCGAGACCATGATGGGCTTCCGCCGCGTCACGACGTTCGTCGAGCGCGGCGAGGAGTACGACGTGATCCTCGAGGCCGAGGACGCCGACAAGCGCTCGCCGACCGACCTCGAGCAGATCTACGTGCGCTCGCGCACGTCGGGCGAGCTGGTGCCGCTCGCCAACGTCGTCAAGGTGCGCGAGTTCGCCGACTCGGCGACGCGCAACCGCTACGACCGGCTGCGCTCGATCACGATCAGCGCCAACCTCGCCGAGGACTACACGCTCGGCGAGGCGCTCTCGTTCCTGCGCGGCGTCGTGCGCGACGAACTCGACAACCGGCCGGGCATCGCCTACGCCGGCCAGAGCCGCGAGTTCGTCGAGTCGTCGGACGCCCTGATGCTGACGTTCCTGATGTCGCTGCTGCTCGTCTACCTGGTGCTGGCGGCGCAGTTCGAGAGCTTCCTGCAGCCGATCGTGATCCTGCTGACGGTGCCGCTCGCGCTGTTCGGCGGCCTGCTGGGCCTCGAGCTCGGCGGCGGCACGCTGAACATCTACAGCCAGGTCGGCATGGTGATCCTGATCGGCCTGGCCACGAAGAACGGCATCCTGATCGTCGAGTTCGCCAACCAGCTGCGCGACCAGGGCGAGCACTGGCGCGAGGCGGTCATCGACGCCGCGGTGCTGCGGCTGCGGCCGATCCTGATGACCGGCATGTCGACGTCGCTCGGCGCCTTGCCGCTGGTGCTCGCGTCGGGCGCGGGCGCCGAGGGCCGCACGGCGATCGGGCTGGTCGTGCTGTACGGGGTCACGATCGCGACGATCACGACGTTGCTGGTCGTGCCGGGCACGTACGGGCTGATCGCGCGGTTCACCGGCTCGCCCCAGCAGCGCGCGCGCGTGCTCGAAGAGCAGCTCGGCGGAGAGGGCGAGGGCGCGCCGGCGGCGGCGCGCGTCCGGGCGGCGCTGCCGGAAGCGGCGGGCTGAGCGTTCGACCGGCCGGCTGCTCGCAGGGGAACTCGCCGGGAATGTGAGCAGGGAAACCGGCGCGCCGCCGCGACGCGCCGCTACCCTCCCGGCCCATGGAGCCCTCCGCCTCGCGGCGCCGCGTGTCCCTGCCGACCCGGATCCTGATCGGCCTCGTGGTCGGCGCCGTCGTCGGCGCCGTGCTCAACCTGCTCTACGCGCCCGCGATCGGCGCCGAGAAGTCCGACGCCTACGTGCGCGTCGAGTGGTGGGCGGACCAGATCGTCAAGCCGTTCGGCGACCTGTTCCTCGGGCTCTTGTTCATGGTCGTCGTCCCGGTCGTGTTCTGCTCGCTGTTCCTCGGCGTCGCCGGACTCGGCAGCGTGCAGAAGCTCGGCGCGCTCGGCAGCAGGACGCTGGTCTGGTTCCTGTCGACGACCGCCGCCGCCGCGACGCTCGGCATCGCGCTCGTGCGCCTGATCCAGCCCGGCAAGACCGTGTCGCCCGAGACCGTCGAGCAGATCAAGGCCCAGTACGTCACCGTCGCGCAGCAGAAGATCGCGCAGAGCGAGGAGGCGAAGGGCTGGCTGCAGATGCTGGTCGACATCGTGCCGAAGAACGTCGTCGGCGCCGCGGCCGACAACGGCAAGATCCTCGGGCTGATCCTGTTCGCGCTCGTGCTCGGCGCCGCGGCGACGCGCATCCCGGGCGAACGCACGCGCGTCCTGCGCGAGCTGTGCGAGGCGATCTACGAGCTCAGCGTCAAGGTGCTCGGCTGGGTCATGGAGTTCGCGCCGTACGGCGTCGCGGCGCTGATCTTCCACGCTTCGGCGAAGCTCGGCGTCGACGTCATGAAGCTGGTCGGCTGGTACTTCCTGACCGCGATGGGCGGGCTCGTCGTCTACCAGCTCGTCGTCGTCACCGCGCTCGCCAAGGTGTTCGCCGGGATCTCGCCGCGGCGCTTCTACCGCGGCTGCCGCACGCTGCTGGTGACCGCGTTCTCGACGTCGTCGTCCAACGCGACCATGCCGACGACGATCCGCACCGCCGTCGACGAGTTCGGCGCGCCCAAGGAGATCGCCGGCTTCGTGATGCCGCTCGGGGCGACGATGAACATGAACGGCACCGCGCTGTTCGAGGGCGTGTCGGTGCTGTTCCTCGCGCAGGTCTACGGCGCGGACCTGACCGTCGTGCAGCAGCTGTTCGTCGTCGGCGTCGCCGTCTTGACCGCGATCGGCGCCGCCGGCGTGCCCGGCGGCTCGATCCCGCTGCTCGCGATCGTGCTGGTGCAGGTCGGCGTGCCGGCGGAGTTCCTGGCGCTGATCCTCGGCGTCGACCGGCTGGTCGACATGACGCGCACCGTGCCGAACGTCACCAGCGACCTCGTCTGCAGCCTGTGGCTGGCCAGGCGCGAAGGGCACGTGCTGCGCAGCTAGGTGCCGCGCAGCCGAGGCGCTGTGCAGCCGAGGCGCTGTGCACCGAGGCCGTCCGGGTCACGTGCCGGCGCCGCACGCGTACTCCGGCTGGTCGAGCACGTAGCCCATCGCGCGCACGCGATACGGCACGACCGGCGCGAACCAGAGGCCGGTGCAGCGGTACGCGATCAGGACCTGCGGCAACGCGTGCGCGTCGCCGGGCCGGTGGCCGACGTGCGGCGTCGGTGCGCGGTGCGGCGGCGTCCAGAGGTGCCACATCGGCCACTGCGGCGCGGCCGCGCAGCCGAGCGGCAGCGGGCTCGGGCTCCAGGTCGCCGCCGACGGGGTCGAGCCGAAGTCGGGACACGGCTGGGCCGAGGCGGCGGCCGCGAGCAGCGGCACGGCGACGAGCGCACGGAACGGCGGGCGTTGGATCATGCAGGCGGTGCACGGAGCGCCTGCATTCCGGGCCGGGGGGCCGACGATCGCCGCTCGCCGCGGAACCGTGCGCCGAACGTCGCCGTGCGTCGGCCGCGAACCTAGAATCCGGCCATGGCACGCAAGACCACCCGCAGCTCCTCGGCCAGGAAGAAGCCGGCCGCCGCGAAGGCCAGACCGTCGGCGGCCGCCAGGACCAAGGCCCGCCGGGCCGGCTCCGGCCGCAAGGCCCAGGCGACCCGCGGCACCGAAGTCGAGCGCTGCTGGGCGCAGTACCTCGAACAGCGCACCGCGCTCGAGGAGGCGGTCGCGGCGGTCCGGGCCGCCGCCGACGAGCTGGCCGCGGCGCGTCAGGTCGAGGCGGAGCGCCGGCGGCAGTTCGACGACGGCAAGCGCGCGCTCGAGCAGCTGCTCGAGGTCGAGGCGGCGTCCGGCCGGGCGCGGCCGGACCGTCCCGACAAGCCGGACAGGCCGCAGAAGGCGCTCGAGTTCCACGCGCCGACCGCGGCGCGCAAGCCCGCCGCGGGCGGCGAGCGGAGAGAAGTCGCGCCCCGATGGCTCGCGTCCCGGGGTGCGGGCGCGGCGGCGCGCGGGGCCGCCGCGAAAGGCCGGCACCCGCCC
>CALKYL010000362.1 GCA_938003515.1 uncultured bacterium | reverse complement strand
CCACACCTGCCCGTCGCTCTACGACCTGCGCAGCCTGTTCAAGGTCAACGTCGAGGAGGGCCGGCACCTCTGGGCCATGGTCTACCTGCTGCAGACGCACTTCGGCGCCGACGGCCGCGACGAGGCCGAGGCGATGCTCGAGCGCCACAGCGGCGACGTCGACAACCCGCGCATCCTCGAGGCGTTCAACTACCCGGTCGACAACTGGCTCGACTTCTTCTGCTTCACGACCTTCATGGACCGCGACGGCAAGTACCAGCTCGCGTCGCTCGCCGAGTCGAGCTTCGACCCGCTGGCGCGGACCACGCAGTTCATGCTGACCGAAGAGGCCTACCACATGCAGACCGGCGAGAACGGCGTCGGGCGCATCATCAAGCGCTCCGGTGAGCTGCTCGCCGAGGGCACGGACCCGCGGAAGGTCGGCGCGATCCCGCTCGACATCGTGCAGAAGTACATCAACTTCTGGGCGAGCGGTTCGATGGACCTGTTCGGCGGCGAGGACTCGACCAACGCCGCCGAGGCGTTCGCGATGGGCCTGAAGGGCCGCTACCGCGAGAGCGACGGCATCTACAAGGACCCGAAGGCGCTCGAGGCGACCTACGCGCTCGAGGTGCCGACCGAGGAGGGCAAGGTCGTGACGCGCGACATCCCGCTGCGCCGCGCGATGAACGCCGTGCTGCTCGACGCCTACATCGCCGACTGCCGCCGCATCGTCGACCGCTGGAACCGGGACCTCAAGAAGCTCGGCGTCGAGGAACGTGTCTACCTGCCCGACCACAAGTTCAACCGCCACCAGGGCGTCTACGCGGGGTTCCGCTTCACGCCCGAGGGCGAGCTGATCGACGAGGCGACCTGGACGCACAAGCACACCGACTGGCTGCCGACGCAGGCCGACCGCGACTACGTCAAGTCGTGCATGGTCAAGGTGACCGAGCCCGGCAAGTTCGCGAACTACATCGCGCCGCCGTCGAAGGGCGTCAACGACACGCCGCTCGACTTCGAGTACGTCAAGTTCCACTAAGGCGGTCGTCACGCGCGGGCGGCACGATCAGCGCCCGCGCGCCGCACGAGCGTGCGGGGATCCGACCCCGCCCGACGCACGATCCCGTTCGATCGCCGGGGGCGCACCGCCCCGGCAGCTTCGCTCCGAAACCGATGACCAACCGACTCTGCTACGTCTGTGAGGGCGGCGACTGCACCGAGAAGGGCAGCGGCGACATCTTCGACAAGCTGCGCGACCTCGTGAAGGAGTTCGATCCCGACGAGGAGCGCATCAAGATCCGCCGCTACCCGTGCTTCGGCGCGTGCGAGCAGGGCATCAACGTGACGCTGTATCCGGACAAGGTCTTCTACAGCACCGTCACCGAGGCCGACCTGCCGGAGATCGCCGCCCACATCCGCGGCGAGGGCGAGCCGGTGACGCGGCTCACCGGCAAGTGCGAACCGGACGTCGAGCAGATCATCTGGGACATGCTCGACAGCCCCTACTGATCCGCCCGCTGATCCGGCATACCCGAGCGGAGCCCCCGCGATTCCACCTGCGTCCGCGCGCCGCGCGCCCCCTGGCTCCATCGACCCCAGAGGACGGGATCGGGAGAAGGCAGGAGGTCGCGGGTGGCGACCGGCGCCGAGGCCGGGCGTCACCCGCTTTTTCGGCCGGCGCGGGCGCCCGGCCGCCGCGCACCCGGCTCAGGGCACGATCGTGACCGGCACCGGCTGCGACCACGTCTTGACGCCGCCGAGCCAGGCCGGGTCGAGCGTCAGGCCACCCACCCACGTCGTCAGGCCGACGAGCCACGCGGCGTTGGGCACGATCAGCACGCACTGCGCCTGATCGGCGCCGTTCAGCGTGCCGAACGTCGGCGACAGGAACGGATTGCCGATCCACGCAGCCTGGAAGAACGGGTCGTTGTTCAACGGCACGACGCGCTGGTCGCCGAGCGGGATGCCCGGCGTGGTGTCGAGCGCCCAGCCGAAGAACGACATGCGGCCGGCGTCCCCGGGGCTCGTGTAGGTGAAGTCCACCACGGTGCCGAGCGCGCCGGTGCCGACCTTGACGATCGTCGGCGTCCCCGGCGCGGCCGTGTCGAGCGCGACGTCGAGCAGCTGCGGGCTGTCGTAGGAGAGCACCGACACCGGCAGCGTGCGGCTCTGGTGTCCGGGCGCCGAGAAGGTGACGTTCCAGTTGCCGAGCGGCAGCCACATGCCGTAGCGCCCGTCGCTCGCCCGGCTCCGGGTCGCTTCGCCGTGGCTGAACAGGTTCGGCGCGAAGGTGATCGTCGCGGCGAGCGGGGCGCCGCCGAGCGCCGAGCGCACGTGCCCGCGCAGCGCCGGCCGCCACGCCGTCAGCGCCCGCCGGATGCCCGGCCACACCGACGCCTCCTCGTTGACCGTGTCGGGGAACGGCGGCTGGAACGCGGTGCCGACCTCGATCAGGAACGACAGCGTGCCGCCGCTCGCCCAGTGGTCCTCCGGCGCCTCGCCGGACGCCGAGGGGTCGCGCTTGGCGTAGCCCATCGGCACGCGCAGGTCGTCGACGTAGCGATCGAGGAACGAGTAGACCGTCGGGTTGACCGTCGCGCACGGCGCGTAGGTCTGCAGCACCTCGCGGCCGAAGCTGTGGAAGTCGAGGTAGATCTCCGGCCGCAGCAGGCCGACGAGGTTGCGCATGACCTGCGTCTCGGGCTCGCTGCCGGCCGCCGGCCCGCGATACGTCTGGCTCGACGGATTCGTCGACGCGCCGCAGAGCCCCCACAGGAACGGGAAGTTGCGGTTGAGGTCGACGCCGTAGCTCGAGCCGCCGTTGAACCGCCGGTTCTTGCGCCACCACTGGTCCACGGTCCAGACGTGCTCGACGCCGTCCGGGTTGACCATCGGCACGAACCAGATCTCGAACTGGTCGACGACCGCCTGCAGCGGCGGATCCGTCGCGTAGCCGGCGAGCACCATGAAGATCGCGCCGAGCACCATGTAGGGCGAGTTGAGCTCGCGCGCGTGGTGCTGCGCGGCGAGCAGGATGGCCGGCTCGTCCTCGCTGGCGCCGACGTTGTCGCTGACCTTCAGCGCGTAGATCGGCCGCCCCTCGTGCGTCGGCACGCCGCCGGGCAACGCGGAGAGGTCGACCTTCTGCGCGAGCGTCGGGTACGCCGCGACCTGCGCGTCGATCTCGGCCTCGATCTCGGCGACCGTGAAGTAGCCGGCCGGAGGCACGTCGCCCGGGAACGCCGCGTGGCGCTCGAGTTCGACGTCGTGGAAGGGCCGGCTGTCGGCGACCCAGCGCGCGTCCGGCGCGATGCGACGGAGCAGACCGACCTGCCCGGCTTCGACGACGAACTCGATGCGGCCCCCGGGGAGCACCGTGCCACAGCATCCCCCGAGCACGTCGAAGTGCTGGTGCAGCTGGAGCAGTACGGCCGGGGTCGGGTTCTGGACCACGTAGAGCGCCGACGGCGCCTGGGCCACGGAAACGGAGCCGACCGCGAGGCCGAGCACGACGGAGAGAGCGGAGCGCATGGGTTGGGTCCCGGGGCAGGACCGGGGTGAGGATTCTCGCGTCCGCCCCGCCGACCGCAAAGCCCCTCGGATTTCCGCCCGCCGCCCGCCCCGGGACGGTGCTTCTGGTCGAGCGTGCGGCCGGCCGCGCCGAGCCTTCACGGAGCGCTCACCCGCCCCGCATGCCGGCGTGCACAAGTCTCCACAACGGAGGTCTGGGCATGGGCTGGTATCGACGCAGGCACCGACCGTGGCGACGGCAGGGACGCCTGCTGCTCTTGCTGGCGCTCTCCGCGCTCGCGCTCTGGACGACGGCCTCACGCTCCGGGCGTGCGGCGATCCTGCCGGCCGCGCGGCCGACGGCGGCCGCGCCGTCGGCGACGCTGCGGCTGCAGACGCTCAACGTCTTCGGACTGCCGTGGCCGCTGGCACCCGACGTCGAGCCGCGCTGTCGACGCATCGCGGACCGGGTCGCGGCCGAGGACGTCGACGTGATCGCGCTGCAGGAAGCGTGGGGCGAGGACGCCAGCGCGCCGTTCGCGATGCCGGAACACCACCGCGCCTCTTGCTGCACGCCGGCCAGCCTGTTCGGCTCGAGCGGCCTGATGACGCTGTCGCGGCACCCGATCCGCCACGCCGAGACGCGCGTGTTCGCCGCGGCGGTCGGCATCGAGCGCCTGGTGTCCAAGGGGGTCCTGCGCACGATCGTCGCGCTGCCCGACGGCGACCTCGACGTCTGGAACCTGCACCTGCAGAGCGGGCTCGCCGACGTCGCGGTCCGCCGGGCGCAGATCGACGAGCTGCTGCGCTGGCTCGTCGCCGCCGCCGACCAGCCGCGGCAGGTCGTGCTCGGCGACTTCAACTGTGGACCCGGGGATGCGGAGTTCGCGCACCTCGTCGACGGGCTGCGCGCGCTCGGCTTCGTGCACGCGTCGTGCGGCCTGCCGACCTACGACGCGACGCAGAACCCGCTGGCGATGGCCGAGGCGCCACGCGAGATCGACCACCTGTTTGTGCGCGGCCACCGCACGGCGCCCGTCGCGCGGCGGGTCTACGACCGGCCGATCGACGGCCTGCTGCCGTCCGACCACTTCGGCGTCGAGGCGACGGTCGCGCTCGAGCCGCGCCCCCGCGACGCGGCCGACTACGAGTCGCGCAGGTAGCGCCGACGGAAGAAGAAGAAGCCGTCGTGCAGGTAGTGCACGAGCAGGACCGAGAACGCCAGCAGGTAGTAGGCGAGCAGCACGGCGCCCGGCCGGTAGAGCTCCTTGCCGTTCGCGTCGCGCAGCGGCTCGTCGTGGCCGAACATCGCGAACTGGCCGTCGCTGGTCGCGGCGATCGCCCACGCGGCGCCGAGCAGCACGACCACGGCGCCGAGCGTCGCGAACAGCGCGGTCCGGTAGAAGCGCCAGTGACCGCCCTCACGCATCGTGCGGTCGAAGAACGGGCTCTTGATCTCGCCGCGTTCGTGGCTGCGGCGGTTCATCAGCCACGCGAGGCCGAGGTACTGGAAGCTGTGCCAGGCGTTGAGCCCCTGGAACGCGCTGTCGAGGTTCGGCAGCAGCGGCACGGTCGAGCCGAGCACGGCCATCGCGACGACGAGGCGGAAGCGGTGCGGCACCAGCGTGCCCTCGCGCCGTTCGCGCGCGCTCTTCCACGCGAACAGCACCAGCGCCGCGGCGAAGCAGAGCGTCACGCCGATCCACATCGCCTCGTGCATCAGGAAGTCGGGCAGGATCGGCGACACGCGTCCGATGCGGAACACGTAGGCGTCGGCGGCGTCGGCGCTGCCGGTGACCGAGGTCACGATCGAGGTCGCGAGCGCGTCCGGGTCGGCGGCGCGCATCGTCGGGTCGCTGCGGTCGACCATCGACATGCGGAACAGCGACACCGGATACATCGCGAGCAGCATGACCGCGTAGTCGACCCAGCCCCACCGCGACGGCCGGTCGGCGTAGCCGCTGGCGACGAACGAGTGCTGGTGCACGATGTGCACGCCGGCCCAGAAGAAGAAGAACGTCAGCACGTAGCGCATCGGCGGCGAGCCGAACACCACGACGTCGAAGAACACGCTCGACACCGCCGCCGCGACGACGACGACCGGCACCAGGAGGCCGAGCACGAACATCAGCCGGTCCTGGCGGCGGAACGCCGGGTTCAGGTAGGTCCGCGTGTAGGTCGCGAACACGTGCGGCCCGCCGAGCGGGATCATGACCAGCAGCGTGACCAGGTCCTCGGCGGCGGCGACCGTGCAGCCCGCCGAGCGCAGCAGGTAGTAGGCGAGGATCGGCAGCGGCACCAGCCACGCGCCGCCGGCGACGAAGAACCGGTCCCACGTGGCGTTGCGCAAGAGGCGCGGCGCCGGGGCTTCGATCGTGACGGGAGCGCTCGAGGCGATCGAGGTCATGGCTCTGTGCCGCTCGTGAGTACCACGAACCAGGGGCGGTGGCGAGCCCGCCCGGCACAAATCCGGCCTGGCGACGGTGCCGCCGGATGGCGCGGTCCAGCGGTCGCGCGCGTGCGCTGCAGCGGCTGGAGCGAGCCTCGCCGACACCGCACCGTTTCGGGACGGACCGCGCGCGCTCGGCGAGCGAGCGAACGCCGGTCCCGGCGCTCAGCGGCCAGCGCCGCCGCCACCGCGGCCGACGCGCTCCCGCTGCCGCATCGGCATGCCGTCGATCTGCGCGAAGACGTCGTCGAGCGGGACCGGCGACCGCGCGGTGCGCTTCACCCCGCCGTCCTTGCCGACCAGCAGCACCGCGAACGCGCCGTCGTCCCTGCCGTCGTCCCGGCCGAGGTCCCGGCCGAAGTCTCCGTCGAGCGCCGCGCCAAACCGCGCGCGCACGGCGGCGACGGCCTCCGGCGCGAGCGGCCGCGCGCCGGCGAAGCCCGCGCCGTCCGCAGCCGCCAGGACGAGCACCATGTCGCGCTCGGCGAACCCGTCGCGGCTCCGCGCGACCGCTTCGCGCTGCCGCTGCACCCGCGG
>CALKYL010000361.1 GCA_938003515.1 uncultured bacterium | reverse complement strand
TCTGCGCTTCGACTACCCGCTCGGCGCCGACGCCGCGGCCGCCGGCGCGCCGCCGGCGCTCGCGACCGCCGTCGGCGTGGACAGCCACTTCGTCCGTGGCGACGTGCGCCGGCGCATCGTGCCCGGCGAGCCCGACCTGTCGGTCGTCATGCTGCGTCTCGCCGCCACCGATCCGACGACGCAGATGCCGCCGTTCGGCCGGCACCTCGAAGACGCCGCGGCCGTGGACCTGTTCGACCGCTGGATCCGTGTGGATCTCGCGGCCGCGCCCCCGACTCCGTGTTTCCCCGCTGATTCCCAGATGCCATTCCAGAACTTCCAGAAGGAGGACTGATCATGATCGCCGTCACCAAGTTGCTGTCCGTCGCGGCCGTCGCCGCGCTGCTCGGCGCGAGCGCCTCGTGGACCCTGTCCGCCGGCGAGCGCCAGCCCTCGCCCGTCGAGCGCGGGCGCTACCTCGTCACGACGTCCGGTTGCCACGACTGCCACACGCCGTGGCACCTCGGCCCGAACGGGCCCGAGCCCGACATGTCGCGCGCGCTGTCCGGACACCCCGCCGGCTTCCCGCTCGGCGCGCTGCCGCCGGTCACCGAGGCCTGGCCGATGCACGCGGCGCCGACCAACACCGCGTGGGTCGGCCCGTGGGGGGTGAGCTTCACCGCCAACCTGACGCCCGACCGCGAGACCGGGCTCGGCGCCTGGACCGCCGAGCAGTTCGTCGCCGCGATCCGCACCGGCCGCCACCAGGGCCGCGGCCGCCAGATCCTGCCGCCGATGCCCGCGTCGGTGTACGCGCAGATGACCGACGCCGACCTGCTGGCGATCTTCGCCTACCTCCGGTCGATCCCGGCGATCGCCAACAAGGTGCCCGAGCCGCTGCCGCCGCAGTGAGCGCGGGAAGCCGGTCCCGCCGTCAGACCTCTTCCGCCTCGAGCGCGGCGAGCGTCTCGCCGTAGCCGTTCTGCCTGAGCCACGCGCGCAGCGCCTTCTCGACGGCCTTGCCCTTCTTGGTGCTGGTGTAGAGGCACACCCGCTCGAAGGCCGCCTCGACGTACTTGCGGGTCTTGAAGGACAGGGTGCCCGAGCCCTCCTCGAACAGGTCCCGTTCGAACGGCAGCGGCTCGCCGCCCCGCTCGGCCTTCTTCGGCGGGTCCGGCTCGGCCTCCTCCAGCCGCTCGACGTCGACGCCGGCGCCGGCGTGCTTGCGGATCCACTGGCCGACGGCGATCGCGACGATCTCCTTCTGCTTCCACGGCCACTTGCGCTGCAGCTTGCGGTCCTTGGCCGCGAACTGGACCAGGCCGTGCACGGTCGGATCGATCGACACCGAGACCTGCTTCTCGCCCATGGCTGCCTTGCTTTCTTTCTTTCTTTTGGCTATACAAGCCCGCTGACAGCCCAGCAGGCTACCATGGCGAATGTGAGGCCTTGGTAGTGAGCTCCTTCAAGAATCGGTGAAGACGCGCGCTTTCGGCGTGCTCCCCTCGCCGGCCCGACCCCTCCCCGAACTGCCACGGGCGCGCGTCGCGCCCGTTCGAACCAACCATGAACCACCATTCGTCGTCCCGCACGGCGCATCGTCTGCCGCAGGGCGCCCGCGTGTCGCGCGAGCCCGTGCGCCGCCTTCCCGGACGCGGCTTCAGCCATTTCGCCGACATCGGCATCTTCGCCGCGCTCGTGATCTACGCGGTGCTGGTCGTCACCGCGGGCCGCTGACACCGGCCGGGCCCGCGAGGGGTCGTCGCACCGCGCCGTAGCCGCAGCCGATGCCGGTCAGCGCCAGCGCCGGCGCGACGACGAGGTTGGCGAGGGTCAGGACCTGCCAGTGCCAGTAGGAGGCGACCGGCACGCCGAGGGTGGCGACGAGGAACAGCGCGGTCGGATGCCACGGCACGAGCGACTCGATCATCGTCCCGGTGTCCTCGATCGACCGCGACAACACGCGGCGGGGGATGCGGAGGTCGTCGAACCGCCGCCCGAACGCGTCGCCGACGACGAAGCTGGTCGCATACTGGTTGGACGTCAGAGCGTTGGTGAACGCGGCTGAGCCGAGCGCCGCGAGCACGGTGGCCGCCTGCCCGCGCGCGAAGCGGAACGCGCGCTCGACGACGGTCGGCATCGCGGCGACGCGGTCCATCGCGCCGACGCAGAAGAACACCAGGAACGCGACGAACACCGCTTCTCGCATCGAGTAGAGCCCGCCGCGTTCGACGAGCGTCGCGACCGCCGGCGGCGGCTCGCCGGCCCAGGGCGCGAGGCCGAGCGTGAAGCCGGTCGTCAGCGACGTGCTCACCGCCGCCAGGTCGAACCGCTGCACGCTCACGCCGAGCACGCTCGCGAGCACGATCGAGGCGCCGAGGACCGGGATCGTCGGCAGGCGGCGCAGCGAGCCGAGCAGCACGACCGCCGGCGGCAGCAGGAGCGTCCAGTGGAAGCGGAACACGCGCTCGAGCCCGGCGAGGAACTCGTCGGTGTCCGTGTGCGCGGCCGCGCCCGCGGGCGGATGCGCGAGGCCCACGGCGGTGAACACCGTCGCGGCGATCAGCGCCGAGGGCACCGTCGTCCACAGCATCGACCGCACGTGCTCGAACAGGTCGACGTCGGCGCCGAGCGCCGCCATGTTGGTCGTGTCGGACAGGGGGGACAGCTTGTCGCCGAAGTACGCGCCCCCGATCACGGCGCCGGCCGTCACCGCCAGGTCCGCGTCGACCGAAGCCGCGACGCCCATGACGACGACGCCGACGGTGCCGGCCGAGCCCCACGACGTGCCCGTCAGCGTGGAGAACACCGCCGGCACCACGAACGCGCACAGGTAGAGCCACGCGGGCGCCACGACGCCGACGCCCCAGTGCACGAGCATCGGGATCGTGCCGCAGACCATCCAGCTGCCGATCAGCATGCCGATCGCGAACAGCACGAAGAAGCCGGGCACGCCGCGGCTCATGCGCAGGACGATCGCGTCCTGCACGTCGCGCCACGCGTGGCCGAGCCAGCGCAGGTGGGCCAGGACCAGCGCCGCCGCCAGCGCGAAGACGACCTCGAGCGGCAGCGCCGGCTGCGCGAACGCCAGCGGGCGCAGCACGAGGCCGTAGACCAGCACCGCCGCGAACAGGCCGACCTGCACGAACGCGTGCCGCGGGTCGTTCGCGGGGCTCGCCGGATCGTCCGGGCGCGGGGCCGTCACGGGGCGGCAGCATAGGCGAGCCGACGGCTTCGGCCGATCCGCTCCCCGCTCGCATCGGAGGTGGGACCGGGCGACGTCGAGGTCGTCGGAGCCCGAACCTCGCGGTTCTTCCCGCGGCACCGGCGTCCCGGCCTCACGGCGCCGCGCGCGCGGGGCCGCGGCGGAGGTCGCGACGCCGCGAGCGGCCGCTAGGATGCGATCGTGTCCAACGCCGCCTCCGAAGTCCCCGTCCCGAAGAACGAGCCGGTGCGTGCGTATGCGCCGGGCAGCCCCGAACGCGCCTCGCTGAAGGCCGAACTCGACCGCATGGCCCGGGAGCAGGTCGAGATGCCGCTGATCGTCGGCGGCCAGGAGCTGCGCACCGGCGACACGGCGGACGCGGTGATGCCGCACGACCACGGCCACGTGCTCGGCAGCTACTACCAGGGCGACGCGGCGGCGGTGGCGAAGGCGGCCAAGGCGGCGAAGGCGGCCGAGCGCGACTGGCAGGCGACGCCTTGGGAGCACCGCGCGGCGGTGTTCCTGAAGGCCGCCGACCTGCTCGCCGGGCCGTGGCGCGACCGCATCAACGCCGCGACCATGCTCGGCCAGAGCAAGAACGTCTTCCAGGCCGAGATCGACGCCGCGTGCGAGCTCGCCGACTTCTGGCGCTTCAACGTGCACTACATGCGCGAGATCTACGGCGAACAGCCGGAGTCCTCGCCCGGCTGCTGGAACCGCATCGAGCAGCGCGGACTCGAGGGCTTCGTGTTCGCGGTCACGCCGTTCAACTTCACGTCGATCGCCGGCAACCTGCCGACCGCGCCGGCCCTGATGGGCACGACGTCGATCTGGAAGCCGGCGTCGTCGTCGGTCCTTTCCGGCTACTGGATCATGAAGCTGCTCGAGGAGGCCGGGCTGCCGCCCGGCGTCGTCAACTTCGTGCCCGGCTCGGGCCGCACGATCGGCGACCCCGCGATCGCCCACCCGGACTTCGCCGGCGTGCACTTCACCGGCTCGACCGCGGTGTTCCAGGGCATGTGGAAGGCGATCGGCGCCAACATCCGCAACTACAAGTGCTACCCGCGCATCGTCGGCGAGACCGGCGGCAAGGACTTCGTGTTCGCGCACGCGTCCGCCGACCTCGACGCGCTGGTCGCCGCGACCGTGCGCGGGGCGTTCGAGTACCAGGGCCAGAAGTGCTCGGCCGCGAGCCGCATGTACGTGCCGCGCTCGTTGTGGGGCGCGTTCCAGGACCGCCTGCTCGCCGAGATCGCCGAGATCCGGATGGGCGACCCGCGCGACTTCTCGAACTTCGTCAACGCGGTGATCGACGAGGGCGCGTTCGAGACGATCTCGGGCTACATCGCGCACGTCGAGAACGCCGCCGACGCCGAGGTGCTGTGCGGCGGCAAGCGCGACAAGAAGCAGGGCTTCTTCATCGAGCCGACCGTCGTGAAGACCTCCGATCCGCGCTCCAAGACGATGGTCGAGGAGATCTTCGGACCGGTGCTGACGGTCTTCGTCTACGACGACGCGAAGCTCGACGAGACGCTGGAGCTGTGCGACACGGCGTCGGCCTACGCGCTGACCGGCGCGATCTTCGCGCAGGACCGCTATGCGGCGGTGAAGATGGCGCGCCGGCTCGAGCACACGGCGGGCAACTTCTACATCAACGACAAGCCGACCGGCGCCGTCGTCGGCCAGCAGCCCTTCGGCGGCGGGCGCGCGTCCGGCACCAACGACAAGGCCGGCAGCAAGCTCAACCTGCTGCGCTGGTGCTCGGCGCGCACGATCAAGGAGACGTTCGTGCCGCCGACCGACTGGCGCTATCCGTTCCTCGGCGAGGCCTAGTCCGGGCCGCGGGGCGGCGGCGGGCCGCCGCCGAAGTCGCGGCGCAGCGACTCGCTGTCCCACGCGCCGTCGTCGCGTTCCTCCCGCCGCTCGAGGTCGTCGGCCAGCGCGCGCTCGAGCTCCTCGATCGCGCGGCGGGCCGCGCCGACGTAGCCGTCGGAGCGCCACTGCTTCGCGAGCTCGCGCAGGTGCGCCTCGTCGCGGCGGCGGAACGCCTGCACCGAGCGCAGCGCCTCGTGCGCCGGCACACCGACGATGCGCAGCGCGTCCATGCCCATGCGCAGCGAGGTGTCGAGGGAGTCGCGGTAGACGTCGTCGATGCCGTCCTCGAGCAGCTCGTACGCCTCGTAGCGCGCCTCGGCGCGCGCGAGCACGCGCAGCTGGGGGAAGTGCCGCCGCAAGGTCGCCGCGATCTCGCGGGTGCGCTCGGCGTCGGACAGGCACAAGAGCGCCGCGGCGGCGCGGCCGGCGCCGGCCGCGGTGAGGAGCTCGAGCCGCGTCGCGTCGCCGTAGTAGACCTCGAAGCCCATGCGGCGCAGCAGGTCGACGCGGTCGCTGTCGTGGTCGAGCACGGTGGTCGGCACGCCGCGCGCGCGCAGCAGCCGGCCGACCGTGCTGCCGAAGTGCCCGAAGCCGACGATCAGGACCGGCGCCTCGCCGTGCACGTCGTCGGCAGCGCGCGCCGGCGGCGCCTCGCGCGTGCCGATCCGCGGCCGCAGCACGCGTTCGTAGACGACCAGCAGCAGCGGCGTCAGCGCCATCGACAGCGCGACGACCGCGGTCAGCAGGTTCGCGGTCGACGCGTCGAGCACGGCGTTCTGGTCGGCGAACGCGAGCAGCACGAAGCAGAACTCGCCGCCCTGCGCGAGCGACAGCGCGAACAGGAGCCGCTGGTCGGTGCCGAGCCGGGCCCGGCCGCCGAGCCACCACAGCACCGCGGCCTTGCCGACGACCAGCAGCGTGACGAGCAGGGCGACCGCGGCCGCGCGGTCGCCGACGAGCGCGAAGTCGATCGACGCGCCGACCGCCAGGAAGAACAGGCCGAGCAGCAGGCCCTTGAACGGCTCGAGGTCCGCCTCGAGCTCGTGCCGGAACTCGCTGGTCGCGAGCACGACGCCGGCGACGAAGGTGCCGAGCGCCGGCGACAGGCCGACCGTCTGCATCAGGAGCGCGATGCCGATGACGAGCAGCAGCGTCGCGGCGGTGAACGATTCGCGCAGCCTGGCGCGCGCGATGCAGCGGAACGCCGGCGTCACCAGCCAGCGGCCGCCGGCGACGACGGCCAGCACCGCGCCGAGGGTCGCGATCCCGCGCAGCCAGCCGGGCCAGTGCGCGAGCACGCCGCCGCCGTGGCCTTCGGCCGCCGCCGTGGCCGCCAACTCGGCGCCCGGCGCGGCGAGCAGCGGCAGCACGGCGAGCAGCGGGATCACCGCGACGTCCTGGAACAGCAGCACGACGAAGCT
>CALKYL010000360.1 GCA_938003515.1 uncultured bacterium | reverse complement strand
GTGGCCGCCGTCGT
Organism: uncultured bacterium; assembly: GCA_938003515.1. Next base: position 4,308 of record CALKYL010000360.1, on the reverse strand, counting down.
CGCCTGCACCGTGGCCACGCCTCGCCAGGGCGAGCTGCACCGGTGGTGGGCGGGCTTCGGGCTGGTCGTTCCGCACGAATCTTTTCCGGCCGACTGCAAGCTCTGCCACGTAGGTTCGTCGTGGAACACGCTCGTCGACGACTTCGTCTTCGACCACGGCGCGCGCACCGGCGTCGCGCTGGAGGGCGCGCACAACTTCGCGATGTGCCTGCGCTGCCACAACGACCGCGGCCCGGTGGCGACGTTCCGCGCGCAGGGCTGCGCCGGTTGCCACGAAGACGTGCACTACGGCGAGCTCGGCCAGGACTGCGCCCGCTGCCACGACCAGACGATGTGGTACGTGCCCAACACCCGGGTCGCGCACATCCACACCCGGCTGCCGCTGACCGGAGCCCACCTGCAGGTCGCCTGCCACCGCTGCCACGCCGGCGCGTCGGTCAACAACTTCCGGCCGACCGATCCGGACTGCTCGTCCTGCCATCTGAACACGGCGCTGCAGGTCAACAACCCGCCGCACCAGGGACTCGGCTGGACCCAGCTGCCGTGCAACCGCTGCCACCTGACGACCGGCTGGCGGCCGGCGCAGGTCCGTTGACCCGCCCGTCCTGACAGCCCGTCCCGGACCGGTCCCCCGTCCGGTCCCGGACCGAGACCCCGCACCTACGGAAATGACACCGGAATGTCGATGACCCCACCACTCGGAAGCGGAGCGCGTCCCGCGCGGAGTTCGATCATGCAACTGCACCTACGCTCGCTGGCGGTCCGTACGGCGACCGGCGCCGCCCTCGTCGGCGTCGCCGTCCTGTCGCTGTTCCCGGCTTCGTGCGTCGACCAGAGCGGTCGCACCGGCGCCGTCCAGACGGCCGAGTCGTGCATGAAGTGCCACAACGGCTCGCTGCACAACGACTACGCCGGGCCGGGCCTCGAGAACCCGCACCCGTTCCCGGGCGAGGCGGAGTCGCTCAAGTGCACCGACTGCCACGGCGGCAACCCGGACGGCGAGGACGCCGCGTCGAGCCACGTGCCGCCGCCGCCGTCGATCGGCGACCGCGCCTTCCAGGACCAGAACGCCGAGGCGTGGTTCAACAAGCTGACGCTGGCGGGCATCGACAAGGTCGAGGACTACACGATCGACGGCGTCACCTACACCGGCATCGACTACCTGCAGTTCCTCAACCCGAGCGACCTGCGCGTCACCGAGTCGGGCCGCGGCTGCGGCGACTGCCACCAGCCGCACGCGACCGCGCAGATGCGTTCGCCGATCGGCAACGAGATGGGCATCTTCTCCGGCGCCTTCTACGCCGTCGGCATGGAGAACGCGATCGCGGCGCACCAGAACCTGTTCCAGGACACGGCCGCCGACTACGCGTGGCGCGCGGTCGAGGACCCGACGCACGTGCACGACCCGAACGACGACGGCCGCGTCGGCCGCCTGCTCGAGGCGCCCGTGTGGAGCTCGCGGCGCAACCAGGGGCCGGAGTACCTGTTCCGCAACCAGGACTTCGTCGCCGCCAACCTCGTCAACGACGTCAACGCGGACGGCACCGTCGTGTCCGGCTCGCGCCTCGCGAAGCTCTACCAGGAGCAGGTGGCGTTCACCTGCGGTGACTGCCACCTCGGCTCGAGCGGCGCGAACAACCGCTACGGCGACTTCCGCCCGTCGGGCTGCGCGGCGTGCCACATGCCCTACAGCCTGGACGGCCGCAGCCGCAGCCAGGACCCGAACGTGCCGAAGTACGAGCCCGAGGACCCGGACCAGATCGACGATCCGGAGCGCGCGCACGTGCGCTCGCACCGGATCCGCGGCGTCGCCCGTACGCTGGCGAACGGCGTGACCGTCGAGGGCATCGACGACCACACCTGCGCCGGCTGCCACCAGGGCTCGAACCGCATGGTGATGCAGTACTGGGGCATCCGCCTCGACCAGAACGAGGACGTGCGGCGCGGCTTCCAGTACCCGGCCAACCCGGTCGACTTCGAGACGACGCGTCACGACACGCGCCTGTTCGACCCGGTCGTCGACAACGACACGTTCAACGGCCGCAACCACCGCCAGTACCTCCTGATGGAGGACTACGACGGCGACGGCCGCGACGACACGCCGGCCGACGTGCACTACGACGCGGGCATGGGCTGCGTCGACTGCCACGGCTCGGTCGACCTGCACGGCGACGTGGCCGCCGCCAACAACGGCGACATCGTCAGCCGCATGGCGCACGCGGTCACGATCCGCTGCGAGGACTGCCACGGCAGCGCGACCGCCTACGCGACGACCACCGTCGGCACGAACTACACCGGCCAGACGGTGACGCTCGCGGTCGACAGCGCCGGCAACCCGATGCGCCACGTCGAGATGGACGGCAACGGCCACTTCTGGCTGGTCAGCAAGCTCGACGGCCGCCGGCACTACGTGGTGCAGACGCACGACGTCATCGTCGACAACGGCCGCACGCACCCGGAGACCGGCCAGCCGCTCTACTCGCAGCACGCGTCGTTCGCGATGGGCCGCGACGACGGCAACCCGATCACCGGCATCGGCCCGCAGCAGACGGGCAACCCGCACGCCGGGTTCAGCCACATGGACTCGATGCACTGCGCGGCCTGCCACAGCTCGTGGAGCAACGCGTGCGTCGGCTGCCACCTCGAAGGCGAGTACGACGAAGGCAACAACTTCAGCAACATCACCGGCGAGCGCATCGTGTTCCGCGAGCGCTTCGCGGAGTTCGTCTACCAGTCGCCGATCCCGTTCACGCTCGGCATCGGCCCCGACAACGCGCTCCGGACCACGGCGACCAACCCCAAGGTGTTCTTCCGCTACACGGACATCAACGGCGACCGCACGCCGGTGTTCGCGTTCAGCGACCGCAACGCCCAGGGCGCCAACACGGTCGCGCGGCCCTACCCGTCGCTCGGCCACAACGCGCTGATGGCGCACTCGATCCGCGGCCGCGTGTCGTCGACCAACGAGGGCCCGCGCTACTGCGTCGCGTGTCACCTGACCGACAACGCGCTGGCGACCTACGGGACCCAGTACACGCAGTTCCGGAACACGCTCAACGCGAACGACTTCGGCAACCTCGACTACAACCTGCTGCGACAGCACATCGGGCAGAACCCGGGCAACCAGCTCGACTCGCCGTTCTGGGTGCACATGGTCGCGGGCCTCGGCACCGGGCTGTTCCTGTTCGACCAGAACGGCGCGGCGCAGAACCCGCTCGACGACAACCCGGACCGTTACGGCAGCGACGGCCAGGCGCCGAACACCTACTTCAACCCGGCCAACGTGCGCTACGACCTCGACCGGGTCGTCGACCCGAGCGGCGTCTCGAACGGCTCGAGCAGCATCCCGATGAACCAGCCGTTCACCGGGCCGATGCGCCGCGACGGCGCGACCGACCCGAACATGACCGGCCCGCTCGGCACGACGCTGGCGCGGCGTCTCGCCGACCCGACGATGCCGAACGTCATCATCCTGAACAGCTGGCTCGACGCGGACCGCGCCGTCAAGGGCGACGCGACGAACGTCATCAACCAGTAGCCGCGGCGGCGCGCGGTCCGCGCGCCCCGCGGGAAGCGCTCAGCGCGGCCCGGCGTAGACGTCGAGGCCGCTCTCGCTGCGCACCGTGTAGGCGATCGTCGCGTCGCCCTCGGCCGTCGTCAGCACCAGCTCGAGGTGCGCGGTCGTCGCCTCCCACGTGAACTCCGGCCCGCCGGCGACGAGCACGCCCGTCGCGAACGCGTCGCTGCCTGGCTGCGACTGCTCGAAGCGCACGTCGGCGGGTCCCCGGTTCCACAGCTGCACGCGGACGTCGATCGGCTCGGGGGCGCGCACGCGCAGCACGATCGGCTGCTGTGGCGCCACGCCCGTCGAGCCGGCCATGCGGTGCGCGCTGCACGCGGCGAGCAGGGCGAGCGGGACGGACGAGAGGGCGCGGACGGAGCGGGCGTTGGCGGTCACTCCGGCATCGTAGCGTCGGACCGCAGCGTCCGGCGATCTCGCAGCCAGCGGGCGACGGCGAGCGCGTTCGCGACGCGTGCGCCGGCGCGGCCGTGCAGCGCGACGGGCACCACGGGCATGCGTTCACGCGCGACGACCTCGTCGAGGCGGCCGGAGCGCCGCTGCGCGACGTTGCAGTAGCCGGCCTTGAGCAGCGACCGTTCGGCGTCCGGCGGCGGCATCGCGTGGCCCCAGGCGAACGTGGAGCCGGTCCACGCCGCGAGCGGGGCACCCGGCTCGAGCCACGCGCGGAAGCGCGCCGCGGCGGCGGCGAGCGCCTCGCCGTCGGCGAGCCGCGCCGGGTCGAGCCG
>CALKYL010000359.1 GCA_938003515.1 uncultured bacterium | reverse complement strand
GCGCCTCGAGCACCGCGCGCGCGCGGCGCGTCGCCAGCTCGAGCCTCGGGTGCACCAGCGCCACGTGCAGCCACCCCGGCACCGGCACCCGCACCGGCGCGCCCTCGCGCGGCGCGATGACCAGTCCGCCGCACAGGCTCGGGCCGACGTTGTCCCCGTGCGCCGCGCCGCTCGCGACCGCCTCGCCCTCGCGGGCCGCGCGGTAGAGCACGTCGAGCGGCTGCGGCGTCGTCAACAGCGCGTTCGCGGCGACGACGGCGGCGACGGCCGACGCCGCCGAGCCGCCCATGCCCGACGCGAGCGGGATGCCCTTATCGACCTCGAGGTCGAAGCCGGGGGCTTCGCCCGCGAACTCGCACAGCGCCTGCACCGCGCGGCCGGCGGTGTTCTCGGCGGCGGCCAGCGGCAGCGCCGCGTCGGTGCCGCGGATCGCCGTGATGCGCACCTGCCCCGATCCGGTGCGCAGCGCGTGCACGACGTCGCGCGGGCCGATCAGCGCCTGGCCGAGCACGTCGAAGCCGACCGCGCAGTTGCCGATCGAGCCGGGGGCCGCCGCCGTCGCGCGCGCTGGCTCCGTCATCGGCCGTCCCCGAGCGAGCCGGCGACGCGCAGCAGGTCGGCGAAGATGCCCATCGCCGTGACCTCGGGGCCGGCGCCCGGTCCGCGCACGACCAGCGGGTTGTCGCGGTAGCGTTCGGTCGTGAACTGCACGACGTTGTCGGTCGGCAGGATCGTCGCGAGCGCGTGCCCCTCGGGCACGACCGTGAGCCCGACCGTCGCCCGACCGCCCGCCTCGAGCCGCGCGACGTAGCGCAGCTCGCCTCCCTGCCGGCGCGCCGCCGCGAGGCGCCGTCCTAGGTCGGCGTCGAGCTCCGGCAGCCGCGCGACGAACTCGTCGCGCGAGCCCGCGCGCAGGGCCTCGGGGACCAGCGATTCGAGCGCGACGTCGCCGAGGCCGACCGGCCAGCCGTTCTCGCGCGCCAGGATGACGAGCTTGCGCGCGACGTCGAGGCCGGAGAGGTCGTCGCGCGGATCGGGCTCGGTGAAGCCGCGCTCCATCGCCTCCTTCACGAGCCCGGAGAACGGCCGGGAGCCGTCGAAGCTCTTGAACAGGAACGCGAGCGTGCCCGACAGGATCCCGTCGATGGCGAGCACGCGATCGCCGGTGTCGATCAGGTCGCGCAGGGTCGTGATGATCGGCAGCCCGGCGCCGACCGTCGCCTCGTAGCAGAAGCGCGCCGGCTGGTTCCGCAGCGCCTCGTAGCGGGTGAGCGGCCCGGCGCCGGCGTGCTTGTTGGGCGTGATCACGTGGATGCCCGCCGCGAGCCAGTCGCGGTAGCGGTCGGCGACCGCGTCGCTCGCCGTGCAGTCGATCAGCGCCGCGTGGGGCAGGTGTTCGGCGTGCACGTGCCGCGCGAGCGCGTCGAGGTCGCAGTCGCGGTCGAGCTCGGGCGCGTCGCTGGTGACCATCAGGTCGAACAGCGCCATGCGGCGCGAGCTAGCGATCGCGCGCACGCGCAGGTCGAGCCGCGAGCGGGCGAGCAGCGCGTCGCGCTGGTCGTGCAGCTGGCGCAGCAGCGCCCGGCCCACGTTGCCGGGGCCGATGACGCCGATCGACAGCGTCTGCGGCGACAGGTAGAAGCCGGCGTGCACCGCGCGCAGCGCGCGCGGCGCGACCTGCTCGTCGATCGCGACCGAGATGTTGCGCTCCGAGCTGCCCTGGGCGATGACGCGCACGTTGACGTTCGCGCGCGCGAGCGCCTTGAACAGCCGCGCGGCGACGCCGGGGGTGCCCGCCATGCCGTCGCCGACCGCCGCGAGCGCGGCGATCCCAGATCGGAAGAGCGCACGTCTGAACACCAGTCACCCTGATATATCTCGTATGCCGTCGTCTTCTTGAA
>CALKYL010000358.1 GCA_938003515.1 uncultured bacterium | reverse complement strand
CCGCCGCCGAGGACGCGCTGCAGCGCGCCGGCGCGGCGTCCCCGTCGGAGCGGGCGGCGCTGCTCGGCATCGCCGGCACCTACCGCTACGAACTCGGCGAGGAGCGCGCCGCGCTGCCGCACCTGCAGGCCTACGTCGGCCTGCGCCCGGACGACGCGACGGCCTGGTTCCGGCTCGGCGCGTGCCTGCTGCGCGTCGCGGAGGTGCCGCAGGGCATCCCGCCGGCGTCGCTCGTGTCCGCCCAGCGGCAGGCCGAGGGCGCGGCACGCGCGTTCGCGCGCTGCTTCGAACTCGCCCCGGGCGACGAGGACGCCGCGCTCGCGGTCGTCGCGGCGCTGCTGCGCGCCGCCGAGCTCGCGGAGGAACGCGGAGACGACGCCGCGCGCGACGAGCAGCGCTCCGCGGCGGCCGAGCGGCTCGGCAGGCTCGCCGAGCTGTTCCCGGGCAGCGCGGAGGTGCGCTTCCGGGTCGGGGTGGTCGCCGCGCTGACGGCCCGGCCCGAGGCCGCCCGCGCCGCGTATCTGGCCGCGCTCGAACGCGATCCCGAGCACGCCGGGGCGCTCTTGAACCTCGCGTCCCTCCTGGTGGAGAGCGGCGACGTCGCGGGCGCCCGCGCGCTGCTCGAGCGGCTCATGGCCGCGGACGCGCGCAGCCGGCAGCTGTCGCGCGACGAGCGCCGGCGCGTCGAGCGCTGGCTCGCGGAGCCCGCGGACGGCGGCCGCGGTCAGATGCCGAGGATGCTGTAGCCGGCGTCGACGTAGATCGTCTGGCCGGTGATGCCGCGCGACAGCGGCGACAGGAGGAACGCCGCGGTGTTGCCGACGTCCGCCTGGTCGACGTTGCGCCGCAGGGGAGCCTTCTCGGCCATCGTGTCGAGCAAGGAACCGAAGTCGGCGACGCCCATCGCGGAGACGGTCTTGATCGGTCCGGCGGAGATCGCGTTGACGCGCACGCCGCGCGGGCCGACGTCGTTGGCGAGGTAGCGCGTGCTCGCTTCGAGCGCCGCCTTGGCGACGCCCATGACGTTGTAGTTCTTGACGACCTTCTCGGCGCCGTAGTAGCTCAGGCAGACGACGCTCGCGTCGCGGCCCTCCATCAGCGGCATCGCGCCCTTGACGAGACCGATCAGCGACCACGCGCTGACCTGCTGCGCGAGCGAGAAGCCGTCCCAGCTGGTGTCGACGAAGTTGCCGCCGAGCTCTTCCCGCTTGGCGAACGCGATCGAGTGCACGAGGCCGTCGAGCTGACCGAACTCCTTGCCGAGGCTCTCGAAGAATCGCTCGATGTCTCCGTCGACGGTGACGTCGCACGCGCCGAGGAAGGGCGCCTCGGGCAGCTCGGCGGCGAGCTTCTTGACGGCCTCGCCCATGCGGTCGTTCTGGTAGCCGAACGCCAGCCGCGCGCCCTCGCGCTGCAGCGCCTGGGCGATGCCCCAGGCGATCGACCGCTTGTTGGCCACGCCGAAGATCACGACGTTCTTTCCGTTCATCAGGCCCATGTCTCGCTCCTCGTGCGTCTCGTTTGCCGGCTCGTGCGGGATCCCGCGGGCGGGGCGGCCACGATAGCGCCCGGCGGCGCGGGTTCACGCGTCGGCGTCGGCGTCGCCGGCGAGCGCCCTGGCGAAGACCTTGCGCGCGGGCGTCGTCCACGGCACGTCGCCGGCGAGGTCGAACCAGTCCAGCCGACCCCTGCGCCGCACCGCCGCCGCGTGCGCGACCAGCGTGATGCGGTGGTGGGTGATGGCGTGCCGCACGGTCGCGACGACCGCGCCGGGCTCGACGACCGCGCCGAACCGCGCGCGCAGCGCCCGCGCGAGGTCCTCGGCGGGGGTGTCGACGAGCACGCCGGGGCCCGGCAGCTCCACCTGGCCGGCGTTCGGCTCGTCGGCCGGGATCCGGTGGCCGAGCGCTCGTCCGTCGCGCACCACCAGGATCGCGCGCGCGGTGACGTCCTGCGTGCGCCGACGCGGCGGTCGCACCGGCAGCCGGTCGGTCGCGTCGGTGGCGCGCGCCACGCAGTCGCCGGCGACCGGGCAAGCGTCGCACCGCGGCGACGTCGGCGTGCACACGGTCGCGCCGAGCTCCATCAGCGCCTGGTTGAAGTCGCCGGGACGGGCCGCGTCGAGCCGTTCGCGCACGATCGCCGCGATCCTGCGCCGCGCCGCGGTCGTGCCGATCGGAGCGTCGAGGCCGCGGTGGCGTGCGACGACGCGCTCGACGTTGCCGTCGACGGCGACCTCGGCGTGCCCGAACGCGATCGACGCGATCGCGCCGAGCGTGTAGGGCCCGACCCCGGGCAGCGCGCGGAGGGCGTCCACCTCGCGGGGCACGCGCCCGCCGTGCCGTTCGGCGACCGCGCGCGCGCCGTCGCGCAGGAGCCGCGCGCGCCGGTAGTAGCCGAGCCCGCGCCACGAGATCAGCAGGTCGTCGTCACCCGCCGCGGCGAACGCCGCGGGTGTCGGGTAGCGCGCGAGGAAGCGCGCGTAGGGGGCGCGCACGGCCTCGACCCGGGTCTGCTGCAGCATGATCTCGCTGACCCAGATCGCCCACGGGTCGCGCGTGCGGCGCCACGGCAGGTCGCGGCGCGCCGCGTCGTACCAGCGGAGCAGCCGCGCGGCGAAGCCGGGCCGTGCCCCGCCGTCAGTCACCCAGCCGGGCCGCGTCGGTCGGCGGGGTCTGCAGCTCGAGCCCGAGGCGGGCGCGCAGGTCCAGCTCGGCCTGCTCCAGCAGCTCGTTGAGCTGAACCGCGTCGTCCTGCTCCGCGACGAGCACGATCCGGATCGTGCGCGCCGTCTCGGTGCCCTGCACGCGCGTGCGCAGGCTGATCTGCGGGTGCCGCTTCGAGACGTCCGCGAGCACCCGGCTGATCGACGACTCGTCGTGGCCGTGGTAGTCGACCGTGCGTTCGCCGCGCACGGTGTCCGGTCCGGCCGCCGCCATGACCGGCATCACGTGGGCGGTGAAGAAGCGCTGCATCTCGGCGGGCACGCCCGGCAGCAGGAAGACCGTCGTCGGGCCGACCTCGAGCTGCACGGCCGGCGCGCTGCCGACGGTGTTCTCGTAGGCCCTGGCGCCCTTCGGGAGCATCGCCATGCCGCGGCGGGCGTCGTTGAGGTCGGGGTGGGGCACCACCTGCTTGGCGAACAGCCTGCGGTAGGCGTTCTGCACGAATTCGAGCGCCTGCGGGTTCTCCTCGAGCGGCAGGCCGGCGGCCTTGGCGAGGCACGCGCGCGTGTTGTCGTCCCAGTTCGGCCCGAGGCCGCCGGTCACCAGCACGAAGGTCGGCTTCTGCTCGATCGCCCATTTCAGGGTCGCAGCCATCTCCGCCTCGACGCGGTCGACGACCTGGATGGTGCGCACGCGGTAGCCGATGTCGTCGATCCGGTTGGCGATGAAGGCCGCGTTCCGGTCGACGACGGACCCTTCGAGGATCTCGCGGGAAACGACCAGGATGATGACGCTCTTTTCGAACAACGATCGGCTCCGGTGGGCGGGTGGGGGGTGCGCGAGCGGGCCGTTCGGGCGCCCGCTGCCGGGGGCATGGTACAGGAAGCGGCGTCTTGTTGAAGCGCTCCGGGAGGGGCGGAACAATGGGACTTTCCGCATCCGAACCAACGCCCGAAGCCAGCGCTCATGACCGACCCGACCCCGCCCGCAGGCGGCCGCATCACCGACCTGCTGCTCGAGCGGGAGATGCGCGAGAGTTACCTCAACTACTCGATGAGCGTGATCCTGAGTCGCGCTCTGCCCGACGCTCGCGACGGCCTCAAGCCGAGCCAGCGGCGCGTGCTGGTCGCGATGAACGACCTGAACCTCGGGCCGCGCAGCAAGCACCGCAAGTGCGCCAAGATCTGCGGCAACACGTCGGGTGACTACCACCCGCACGGCGAGTCCGTCGTCTACCCGACGCTCGTCGGCATGGCGCAGCCGTTCACGACCCGGTATCCGCTCGTCGACAGCCAGGGCAACTTCGGCGCGATCGACGGCAGCCCGCCGGCGGCGATGCGCTACACGGAGGCGCGCATGGGCGTCCCGGCCACGCACCTGCTCGAGGATCTCGACAAGGAGACCGTCGACATGGTGCCGAACTACGACGGCACCAAGCTGCAGCCGGTCGTCCTGCCCGCCCGCTTCCCAAACCTGATCTGCAACGGCTCGACCGGTATCGCCGTCGGCATGGCCGCGAGCCTGCCGCCGCACAACCTGCGCGAGGTCGCGGCGGCGCTGGAGAAGCTCTACGACAAGCCGGACGTGACCCTCGACGAGCTGCTCGAGCTCGTGCCGGGGCCCGACTACCCGACCGGCGGCACGATCATGGGCCGCAGCGGCATCCGCAACGCCTACGCGAGCGGCCGCGGCTCGGTGGCCGTGCGCGCGAAGTACCACGTCGAGGAGAAGCGCGGCCGCAAGCAGATCGTCTTCACCGAGGTGCCGTTCCAGGTCAAGACGACGACGATCCTCGAGCGCGTGCAGCACCTCGTGAAGTCGGGGCAGCTCGACACGATCGCGGACGCCAACGACGAGTCGAACGACCGCGTCGGCCTGCGGCTGGTCATCGAGCTCAAGAAGTCGGTCGAGGACGAGCTCGTCACGGTCAACAAGCTCTTCAAGCTCTCGCCGCTGCAGAGCACCTACTCGATCATCAACCTCGCGATCGTCGACGGACGCCCGCGCACGCTGAGCTTCAAGCAGATGCTCGAGTGCTACCGCGACCACCGCGTCGCGGTGATCCGGCGCCGCACGCGCTTCCTGCTGAGGAAGGCCGAGGAGCGGCTGCACATCCTCGACGGTCTGCGCCTCGCGGTGCAGAACATCGACGAGGTCATCGAGATCATCAAGTCGTCGGCCAACACCGACGACGCGCGTCAGCGCCTGATGACCCGCTTCGAGCTGTCCGACGTGCAGGCGCGCGCGATCCTCAGCATGCGGCTGTCGCAGCTGACGGGGCTCGAGATCGAGAAGCTCGAGGCCGAGCACAAGGAGGTCGTCGACAAGATCGCCTACTACAAGACGATCCTCGAGGACCGATCGGTGCTGTTCGGGCTGATGAAGCAGGACCTCAAGGAGATGGTCGAGCAGTACGGCGACGACCGCCGCACCGAGATCAGCGACGAGGAGGTCGGCACGTTCGTCGCGGAGGACCTGATCCCCGAGGAGATGATGGTCGTCACCGTCACGCACCAGGGCTACATCAAGCGCACGGCGCTCGACCAGTACCGGACGCAGGGGCGGGGCGGCAAGGGCGTCAGCGGCGCGGAGTTCAAGGAGGGCGACTTCCTGTGGAACCTGTTCGTCGCGTCGACCCACGACTACCTCCTGTTCTTCACGGACCGGGGCCGCGTCTACTGGAAGAAGGTCTTCGAGCTGCCGAGCTACGGCCGCACGGCCAAGGGGCGCGCCCTGGTCAACGTCGTCGAGACCCAGGAGGCCGAGCGCATCACGGCGATCCTGCGCGTCGACTCGTTCGACGAGGACCGCTTCCTGATCAGCGCGACGAGGCACGGCCTGATCAAGAAGACCGCGTTGAAGCACTACAGCCGGCCGCGCGCCGGCGGCATCATCGCGCTCGGCCTCGACGAGGGCGACGAGCTCGTCGGCGTCAACCTGGGCCGCGCCGGCCAGCACATCGTGCTCGGCACCAAGAACGGCATGTCGATCCGCTTCGACGAGTCCGACGCGCGGGCGATGGGTCGCAGCGCGGTCGGCGTGCGCGGCATCCGGCTCGACGAGGGCGACGCCGTCTGCGACATGGTCGTCACCGACGGCACCGGCACGCTCCTGACCGTCTGCGAGAACGGCTACGGCAAGCGCACCGAGGTCGCCGAGTACCGCGAGCAGAGCCGCGGCGGCAAGGGCATCATCGACATCCGCACCACCGAGCGGAACGGCAAGGTCGTCAACCTGCTGTCGGTCAAGGACGACGACGAGGTCATGATGATCACCAAGGACGGGCAGATCGTGCGCACCTCGGTCGGTGGCATCAGCGTCATCGGGCGCAACACGCAGGGCGTGCGCTGCATCGGCCTCAACGACGGCGACAAGCTCGTCAGCGTCGCGCGCATCCCGCAGGAGGAGCCCGAGGCCGCCGCCGGAGAGCCGGGCAAGGAGTAGCGCGTGGCCGTCTATCTCGACCGGCTGACCGCCGACATGAAGGCCGCGATGAAGGCCGGCGAGCGCGCGCGCCTCGAGGTGGTGCGCATGCTGATCAGCGACATCAAGAAGCGCGCCGACGCCGCCGACGGCGAGCTGTCCGCCGACGACGAGGTCGCGGTCCTGCAGAAGGCCGTCAAGACGCGCGCGGACACGGTCGCACAGGCCCGCGCCGCCGGCCGCGACGAGATCGTCGCCAAGGAAGAGGCCGAGATCGCCGTGATCGAGTCCTACCTGCCGAAGCAGATGAGCGACGACGAGGTCGCCGCCAGGGTCCGCGAGCTCGCGGCAGAGGTCGGCTATCAGGGGCCGAAGGACACCGGCCGCTTCATGAAGGAGTGGATGGCGCGCTACAAGGGCCTCGCCGACGGCAAGGCCGTGCAGCAGGCGCTGAAGGCGCTCGGCTAGACGCCCGCGTTCAGGCCGGCGCGTCCGAGGGGTCGAGCCGGCCGCCCTTCGCGAGCGTGTCGCGCACCCAGTTGGCGGTCTTGGTGTCCTTCGCCTTCTCGGCCGGCTTGCGCTTCTCCAGGCTCCGCAGCGGCATCGCGACGCGCTGGTTGCCGTCGAGGCGCTTCTGGTTGCGTGCGAGGAAGTGCCAGTAGAGCCGCGTGATCGGACAGGTCTTCTTCGGGTGGAACGCGCAGCCCTGGCAGTAGTCGCTCATCTTGTGGATGTAGGCGCTGCCGGCGACGTAGGGCTTGGTCGTCATCAGCTCGCCGACCGCGTAGGTCGCCATCGCGAGCACGTTCGGCTCGACGACCCACTCGTAGGCGTCGGCGTAGGCGACCCAGAACCAGTCCGTGAGCTCGCGCGGGTCGACCGCGAGCAGCGTCGCGAGGTTGCCGAGCACCATCAGGCGCGTGATGTGGTGGCCGTAGGCCTCGCGCCACACGTCGTCGACGACCTCGTCGAGGCAGCGCATGCCCGATGGCGCGCCCCCCCAGAACGTCGGCGGCAGGGCGAAATCGCCGCCGAGCGCGTTCTGGTCCAGCGGTTCGCCGTCGAGTTCGCGGAAGCCGTCGGTCGCATCGTGCACGTGGCGCACGAACTCGCGCCAGCCGAGCACCTGCCGCACGAATCCCTCCTTGCTGTTGAGCTCGAGGTCCGCGGCGAGCACGTCCTCGACGACGCGGGCAGGCAGCAGGCGGCAGATGTTGAGCAGCATCGACACGCGCGTGTGGAACAGGCCCGACGAGCGCGTCGTCATCGCGTCTTCGTAGGGCCCGAAGTGCGGCATGCAGCGCTCGAGCGCCCACTTCCACAGCCTCTCGGCGTCGTCGCGCGTCGCGGGCAGGTTCTCGGGGCGCAGATCGCCCGGGTGGTCGGCGAAGTCGCGCTCGACCAGCGCGACCAC
>CALKYL010000357.1 GCA_938003515.1 uncultured bacterium | reverse complement strand
GGGGGGGGGGGGGGGGGGGGGGGGGGGGGGGGGGGGTGGGGGGGGGGGGGGGGTGCGGGGGGTTGAGCGAGGGGGTGGTGACCGTCGACCGGCCGCCAGCACCTAGACACGCAGCTGCGAGGGGCCAGGAAGGCGGCGGCGGCGGCGGCGCTCAGCCGCCGAAGTCGTCGAACGCGATCATCTCCTTCTCGACCCCGAGGTCGGCGAGCATCTTCTGCACCGCGTTGTTCATCATCGGCGGGCCGCAGAGGTAGAACTCGATCTCGTCGACGTTCTCGTGGTCCTTCAGGTAGTTGTCGAAGACGACCTGGTGGATGAAGCCGGTGAAGCCCTTCCAGTCGTCCTCCGGCTGGGGCTCGGACAGCGCGACGTGGTACTCGAAGTTGGGGAAGTCCTTCTCGATGGACTCGAAGTCCTCGGTGTAGAACATCTCGCGCTTGCTGCGCGCGCCGTACCAGTAGCTGACCTTGCGGTCGGTCTTGAGCGTGTGGAACAGGTGGAAGATGTGGCTGCGCAGCGGGGCCATGCCCGCGCCGCCGCCGATGTAGACCATCTCCCGCTTCGTGTCCTTGATGAAGAACTCGCCGTAGGGCCCCGAGATCGTGATCTTGTCGCCGGGCTTGAGCGAGAAGACGTAGCTCGAGCAGACGCCCGGCGGCAGGTTCGTCTGGCGCGGCGGCGGCGTGGCGATGCGGATGTTGAGCATCACCATGTTGCCCTCCGCCGGGTGGTTGGCCATCGAGTAGGCGCGGAACACCGGCTCGGGGTTGCTGGCGACCAGGTCCCAGAGCTTGAACTTGTCCCAGTCGGCGCGGAAGCGCTCCTCGACGTCGAAGTCGGCGAACTTCAGGTTCTCGTACGGCGGCACGTCGATCTGGATGTAGCCGCCGGACTTGAAGTCGATCTTCTCGCCGGGCGGCAGGTCCACCACCAGCTCCTTGATGAACGTCGCGACGTTCTTGTTGCTGCGCACGGTGCACTCCCACTTGCGGATGCCGAAGATCTCCTCCGGCACGTGCACCTTCATCGGGCCGCGCACCTTGACCTGACACGACAAGCGCCAGTGCTCCTTGGCCTCGCTGCGGCTGATGTGCGTCAGCTCGGACGGCAGGATGTCGCCGCCGCCTTCGAACACCTGGCACTTGCACATCGCGCACGAGCCCTTCCCGCCGCACGCGGACGGCAGGAAGATCTTCTGCTCGCTGAGCGCCATCAGCAGGTTGCTGCCGATCGCGACTTCGGGCGACTTCTCCTCGTCGTCGTTGATGAGCAGCTTGACCCTGCCCTTCTGGACGAGCTTGCTCTCGCAGAACATCAGCAAGAGCACGAGGAGCACGATGACGCCCGTCAGGGCGACGATGCCGGTCAGGATGGTCGTGAACATGTCTCGGTCGTGCGGTCGTCGGGGAGCTTCGGCTGCGCCCGCCGGTCAGATGCCGCTGAAGGTCATGAAGGCCATCGCGATCAGGCCGGTCGTGATGAACGTGATGCCGAGGCCCTTGAGCGGCCCCGGGATGTGCGCCGTGCGCAGCTTCCACCGGATCGCGGCCATGCTGACGATCGCGAGCAGCCAGCCCGTGCCGGAACCGATGCCGAACACGACGGACTGCGTGAACGTGTAGTTGCGCTCGACCATGAACAGGGAGCTGCCGAGGATCGCGCAGTTGACGGCGATCAGCGGCAGGAAGATGCCGAGCGCCGCGTAGAGCTTCGGGCTGAACTTGTCGACCGCCATCTCGACGATCTGCACGGCCGCTGCGATCGTCGCGATGAAGGTCAGGAACTGCAGGTAGCTCAGGTCCGAGTCCGGGATGCCGGCCCAGGCGAGCGCGCCCGGCTCGAGCACGAACCGCTGGATGACCCAGTTGAGCGGCACCGTCAGCCCGAGCACGAAGATCACGGCGATGCCGAGGCCGACCGAGCTGTCGACACGCTTGCTGACCGCGAGGTAGCTGCACATGCCGAGGAAGAACGCCAGCAGGATGTTCTCGACGAAGATCGACTTCAGCAGGATGCCGAGGTAGCTCGGCTCCTGGAGGCCGGCGACGTCCTGCTGGGGAAGGGCCGCGATCGCGTCGAACAGGAAGGTGGAGATCATCGGTGGGTCCTCGCTTGCGGAGCCTTGGCTTCTCGCGGCATCACTTCTCGACGTAGCCCGAGATCGCGCGCTGCACCCAGACGATCACCCCGAGCAGGATGAACGCGCCGGGCGCGAGCACCATCAGGCCGTTGTTGACGTAGCCGGCCTCGTAGAGCGCCTGCGGCACGACCTGCACGCCGAGCAGCTTGCCCGACCCGAAGATCTCGCGGATCGCGCCGACGACGCAGATGATCCATGCGTAGCCGAGCCCGTTGCCGACGCCGTCGAGGAAGCTGCGCCACGGCGGGTTGCCCATCGCGTAGGCCTCGAGCCGGCCCATGACGATGCAGTTGGTGATGATCAGGCCGATGAACACCGACAGCTGCTTGGCGAGGTCGTAGTAATAGGCGCGCAGCACCTGGTCGACGACGATCACGGCGCCCGACACGACCACCAGCTGCACGATGATCCGGATCTTGCTCGGGATCAGGTTGCGCAGGAGCGAGATGATCGTGTTGGCGACCGCGCAGACGGCGATCACGCCGATGCCCATGACGATCGACGCGTCGAGACGCGTCGTCACCGCCAGCGCCGAGCAGATGCCGAGCACCTGCAGCGCGATCGGGTTGTTGTCCCACAGCGGGTCCAACACCGCCTTCTTCTCGTCGGCGCCGAACAGCGGCGCGGCGGTCGTCTCCGGGGTCGTGGTAGCGGTCATGTCGATCTCCGGTGTTGCTCGGTTCTGCAGTGTTGCCCAGCTCTGCGGTGTTGCTCAGTTCTTCTGGGCCACGCTGGCGAGGTAGGGGCGGAACGTCTCGAGGTCGTTGCGCACGAACTTCGTGACGCCGTTGCTGGTGATCGTCGCGCCGGCGAGGCCGTCGACGTAGTGGCGCTTCTCCTTCGCGATGCTCGGGTCGACCTTGCCCTTCTTGACGGTGATCGACACCAGCTCGCCGCCCTCGCCGAGGATCTGTTTGCCCTCCCACATCGCGGTCCACTGCGGGTTCTCGACTTCGCCGCCGAGGCCCGGCGTCTCGCCGTGCTTGTAGAAGGTGATGCCGCGCACGGTGTCGCCGTCCGACTCGAGCGCGAGGTAGCCGTAGAGGGTGCTCCACAGGCCCTTGCCCGAGACCGGCAGCACGATCGCGTCGAGCTGCTGCCGTTCGTCCTTGGCCATCGCCACGACGCGGAACGGCTTGCCTGCCGTCGGGTCCTCGGCCGCGGCCTGCTCGTTCAGCGCCTTAATGTCGGCCGCGGTCTTGCCGGGCACGACGTCCCCGGTGCGCGTGTCGACGACGCGCTCGTCGACGCGGTCCTTGTAGAGCTGCTCCAGCTCGGCGCGCGGGCGGGGGTCGCCGCGCTCGATCAGCCCGGCCGCCATCATGACGTTCTTCTGCCGGTCGAACTCGGCGGACGCGTCCTGGATCGGCCGGAGCACGTTGGCGAGCAGCGCGAGCACGGTGCTCATCACGACGCACACGGCGACCGCGAAGACCATCGTGTACGAGTTGGTGTTGACGTTTGTCATGCGCGGGCCAGCCTCCGCTTGATGTTGGCGGCGACGACGAAGTGGTCGATGGTCGGAGCGAAGGCGTTGAGCAGCAGGATCGCGAGCATGACGCCCTCCGGATACGCCGGGTTGATCATGCGCACCAGGATCGTCACGACGCCGATCAGGACGCCGTAGACCCACTTGCCCCGGTCCGTCTCCGGGCTCGACACGGGGTCGGTCGCCATGAAGACGATGCCGAACAGGAAGCCGCCGCAGATCAGGTGCTCCCAGCCGGTGAGGTGCACGCCCGCGTCGGGGACGAGGCCGCCGGCCTCGGCCAGGATCGGCACGAGGAAGGCCGCGCCCAGCAGGCCCAGCGCGCCGCCGACCATCGTCCGCCAGCTGCCGACGCCGGTGAAGACGATCCAGAACGCGCCGAGCAGGATGCAGAACTTGCTCGTCGAGCCGGCGCTGCCCGGCACGTTGCCGAAGAACAGGTCGACGTAGGAGTAGGAGCCGTCCTGGTAGGCGGTGAGCGCCATGCTCGCGTCCTGGCCGACCCGGGCCGCCTCCTTGGCGACCGCGAGCGGCGTCGGCTGCGAGTAGCCGTCGATCAGGTTGCCCGGCACGCCGGCGAGCGAGTCGTTGCCCGCGACCCAGACCGTGTCGCCCGACATCTGCGCCGGGAACGCGAAGAACAGGAACGCGCGCACCATCAGCGCGACGTTGAAGATGTTCATGCCGGTGCCGCCGAACACCTCCTTGCCGAGGATCACCGCGAAGGCGACGCCGATCGCGAGCTGCCACAGCGGGGTCGACGCGGGCACGATCAGCGCGACGAGCATGCCCGAGACGAGGTAGCCCTCGCTGACCTCCTCGCCGCGGATCACCGAGAAGAGCATCTCGATGCCGAGGCCGACGCCGTAGCTGACGATCAGCAGCGGCAGCATGCGCTGCAGGCCGAACACCACCGTGTCGAAGGCGCTCGGCGACGCGACGTCCGGCGGGAAGATCGACTGCAGCCAGCCGTTCGTGTAGCCGTCCGCCGTCATGCGGCCGGCCTCGACCATGCCGGCGACCGCCTCGAAGTGCATCGCGCCGTTGTTCCAGAAGGACCACAACAGGCACGGCACCAGCGCGAGGATGACGTTGTTCATCACGCGCTTGAGGTCGACGTAATCGCGCACGTGCACGCGCGCGCGGCTGGTGCGGTGGTCCGGCGCGAACAGGAACGTCTCGAACGCGTCGAACAGCGGCCACAGCTTGCGGAAGCGGCTGTCCTTCTCCGCGTAGAGCTTGCGCTGCTTGTCGACCAGATTGCGTAGGAACTGCACGGCCTAGCCTTCCTTCTCGTACATGTCGAGGCCCTGACGGATCACCTCGCCGACGTCGATCTTGCACGGATCGACGAAAGTGCACAGCGCGACGTCCTCCTCGGTGACCTCGAGCAGGCCGAGCTTCAGGGCCTCCTCGATGTCGTTCGCCTGGATCGCGCGGACGAGGAACGTCGGCAGGATGTCGAGCGGCATGACGTTCTCCCAGGCGCCGATGTTGACGATCGGGCGGTGGCCGCCGTGCAGCCGCGCGTCGACCTCGTACGCCTTCTTCGGCGTGAGCCAGCTGAGCACGCTGCGGCTGTTGCTCAGCTTGCCGAACTGCGGGAGCAGCCAGCCGAACAGGTCGCGTCGCCCGGTGCCCTCGGGCATGATCGTCACGGTCTTCGCGCCGAAGCCCAGGAAGCCGTCGCGGTCGACGGCGAGGCCGTGCAGCACGGTGCCGTTGACGATGCGCACGTCCTTCGACGCCGGCTCGCCGAAGGTCGCGACCGCGGCGCCCTGGCGGCAGCGGAAGTAGCGGCGGTCCGGCGCCTCGCTGCCGGCGACGGCGACGACCTGGTGGGCCGGGTAGCGTCCGGTGCGGCCCCACTCGCCGAGGCGCGCCACGTCGACGACCGACAGCGCCCAGGCGACCTCGTTGCCCTTCAGCGGGCGGATGCGGCTGATGTGCGTGCCGACGAGCCCCGCCGGATGCGGGCCGTCGAACTCGTGGATCTCGACGCCGTCGAGGTCGCGCAGCTCGGACTGGTGGTCCCCCGCCGCGCGCAGCGTCAGGTAGACCGGCCCCGACGTCAGCTTCGCCAGGAGCTCGACGCCCTTCTGCACGTCGGCCTTGCGGCCGTGCACGGCGAAGGCGGGGTCGGCGGCGAGCGGCGCCGTGTCCATCGCGTTGACGAAGATCGCCACCGGCTCGCGGTCGCCGGTCGGCATCTTGCCGAGCGGGCGCTGCTTGAACAGCGGCCACAGCCCGGCGCCCTTGATCGCAGAGACCAGCTGCGCGCGATCGCCCGACGCGAGCGCCTCGTCGGCGTTCGGCACGTCGGCGAACGCGTCGGCGCCACCGTTCGCGGCGTCGTTGTCGACGACCACCCGCAGGAGGTAGCGGCGCTCGCCGAAGTCGATGCGCGCGACCGTGCCCGTCGCCGGCGAACACCAGACGACGTCGCGGTCGAGCTTGTTGAGGAACAGCGGCTGGCCGGTCTCGACGCGGTCGCCCTCCTTGACCAGCACCTTCGGCTTGATGCCCGGGAACTCCGCCGTCTCGACGGCGACCTGCGCCGGCTCCGCGGCGTCCGCGAGCACGCGCTCCGCCGCGCCCGCGAGCGGGAGATCCAAGCCCTTGTTGATCTTGTGGGTCGTCATCCGTCAGCAGTCCGTCAGCAGACCTGTGGTCGACCGTCGCGTGCGCCCCGTCCGCGGCTGGCTCGCTCGAGCGAGCCGGTCAGCGGCGGCACGCGCCTTCGGGTTCGGGTTCCCCGGCCGCCTTGCCGCAGCGCCGGCACGAACCGTCCGGGTTCAGACCACCGCACGACCCGGAGAGGCGACGGCCGCCGATGGCGAGCACGGCGATCGCGAGCACGGGCACGGTGATGACCAGGATCGGGAGCAGGACGGCGGACACGTTCGGGCCGGGATGCGGCGAAAGAAGGTAGCGGGTCGCCGGATGGATGCGAGTACCGGCACGCGGTTCCGGGCCGGAGGGGCCGCCGCGGCCGGTCCGCCCCGTCAGGCGGAGATGCGACTTCGCACCAGCTGGGTCAAGCCCCGCAGGGTGTTGCAATTTCCGAGCGAGATGTCGGTGTCGTGCACGCGCACGCCGAACCGCCGCTCGAGGAACTCGACGACCTCGAGCACCCCGGCCGAGTCGACGATGCCCGACGTCACGAGCGGGGTGTCGTCCTCGAGGCCCTCCTCGCGGCCGTCGCGGAACCAGTCTGCGACGAAGCGGCGGATCTCCGGCAGGATGTTCGGGCGGGGCGCGTAGGGGCGTTCTGGGCTCGACTCGGACGACATGGGCGCGGAAGCGGGCCGAAGATCATGCCCGAGCCGCGCTCGGAGGCAATGCCCGCGCGCGCACGGCCTGTGCAGCGACGCGGCGGGGCGCGCGCGCGAGCCCGGGCGAACGCTCGGAAGCTCCTGCCCGCACGGCAGCTCCGGAATCGCGCCGGCCGCGGCCCGCGCCGCATCGGGGGTGCTCGCGCGGGCGCGCACCGCGGCGACGGCTTGCTCCGCCGCCGCCGCGCGGCATCCTCGGCCCGGTGCGCGTGCGCTGGACCCACGTCGTGATCCTGCTGGCGGCGCCCGCGTGCCTCGCCGCCGTGGCGCCATGGTGCAGCAGCTGGCACTGGACGCTCGACCTGCTCGCCTGCTTTCCCGTGCAGGCCTGCGGCTGGCTCACGGCCGCCGCGCTGTCCCTGGCGGCAGCCCGCAAGTTCCACGCGGCGGCGATCTTCGGTGTGTTCGCCGCGATCGCGTTCGGCGCCGTGCGGTCCGGCTGGCAGCGCCCGGTCGGCGCCGCTCCGGCCGCTCTGGACCCGGCCGTCGCCGACGCCGGGGCCGCCGCAGGCTGCGTGGGCGTGGCGGCAGAGGGCGCGCA
>CALKYL010000356.1 GCA_938003515.1 uncultured bacterium | reverse complement strand
CGGCCGCGAGCCCGGCGCCGCCGCCGCATGCGCCGTGGACCCGGCCGGAGCCGGCACGCACCGCGGACCAGCCGCTGCTCGTGCCGGCGTTCGCGCGGCGGCCCGACGAACGGCCGGCGACGCTCGACGGCCGGCTGTTCGCCACCGGGCAGTGGAACCGCGACCGGGGCGACGGCCGCGACAGTGACTACCTGCTGCTGCGCACGGGCCTGCGCGCCGACGCGAGCAACTGGCTCGGCCGGGGCGAACGCGTGCGGCTCGCCGGCGAGTTCTCCGAGCGCCGGGTCGTGCTGCCCGGGCAGCCCGACCGCGGCGACACCACCGGCCGCGTCGACCTCGCGTCGGTCGCGTTCGGCACCGAGGCGTACGCGCCGCTCGGCGCCGAGATCGGCCGCTTCCTGTCGCCGCACCTGCCCGAGATCGGGCTGGTCGACGGCGTCGAGGTCGTCGCGCGGTTCCGCGACGGCGTGCGCATCGGCGGCGGCCTCGGCGCCTACCCGCGGCCGTTCCCGGCGCGCGACGCCGGCGACGACGTCGGCGTGCACGCGTTCGTCGACTACACGGCCGACGCCGAACGCACGTTCGCGTTCGCGGTCGGCGCGCAGAAGACGTGGCACGAGGGCGCTCCGGACCGCGACCTCTTGCTGCTGCGCGGCGAGTGGCGGCCGCTCGAGCGCGTGCAGCTGCTCGGCAGCGCGAAGGTCGACGCGTACTCCGGTAGCGACACCCTGAAGACGCGCAGCGTGGAGCTGACCGAGCTGTTGGTGCAGGCGCGCTGGAGCGGCCGCGCGGCCGGCGTGGGCCTCGTGGCGTCGCGCTTCGCGTGGCCGGACCTGAAGCGCTCCGAGTACCTCCTGATCTCGCCGGAGCTGATCCGCGACGGCCGCGTCGACCGGCTGTCGCTGCAGGGCTCGCTGCGGCCGGCGGGCTGGCTGTCGCTGCGCGCGCGCGCCGACGGCTGGCAGGACCAGGACCGCGACGGCGTCTCGTTGGCCGGCGACGCCGACCTGCGCGCGCTGTTCGGCGAGAGCTCGGTCGTGTCGCTGTCGGTGTTCCGGAGCGACGGCGGCTACACGTCGGGGCCGGGTGCGCGGGTGGCGCTGCGCGACCGGCTGGGCGACGCGCTGTGGCGGATCGGCTACCGCTGGCACCGCTACGAGCTCGAGACCCTGATCACCGGCCCGGAGCGCTACACCCGGCAGTCGGCCGAGGTCGGCCTGTCGTGGCCGCTCTCGGACGGCGCCGACCTCGACCTGACCTGTGAGCGTTGGTTCGGCGACGGCGCGGACGCCGTCGCGTTCGGCTTCTTCGTGCAATGGCGATTCTGATGCCCGATTCTCCGAAGCGGCGGCGCCGCGGCGCGCTGTGGGTCCTGCCGTGGCTCCTGGTCGTCGCCTGCGTCAACCTCGTGCCCCGACAGGGCTGGGATCCGGCGGCCGGTCCGGTCGTGCCCCACGACACGTTTCCGGCCGACTGCTCGCTGTGCCACACGGGCGACGACTGGCACACGCTGCGCGCGGACTTCGCGTACGACCACGAACGGGAGACCGGCGTCGCGCTCGCCGGCGCACACCGCACCGCGGGGTGCCTGTTGTGCCACAACGACCGCGGTCCCGTGCAGCAGTTCGCCGCGCGCGGCTGCGGCGGCTGCCACCAGGACCCGCACCTCGGCCGCCTCGGCGCCGGCTGCGCCGACTGCCACGGCGAGCGCAGCTGGTATCCGCACGAGGTGATCGTGCTGCACGACCGCACGCGCTTCCCGCTGGTCGGCGCGCACGCCGCGGCGGCGTGCTTCCGCTGCCACCCGGGGGCGCAGGTCGGCAACTTCGCCGGCGCCAGCGCCGTCTGCAGCGACTGCCACGCCGAGCAGTACGCGGCCACGTCGTCGCCGAACCACGCGCTGGTCGGCTTCTCGCAGCAGTGCGACCAGTGCCACCTGCCGGTCGGCTGGCAGCCGGCGCGCTTCGACCATCCGGCGTCGTTCCCGCTCAGCCAGGGCCACGCCGGCCGCGCCTGCCAGGAGTGCCACACGACCCCGAACGCGTTCGCCGGCCTGTCGACCGACTGCGCGTCGTGCCACGGCGACGACTTCGCCAGCACGAGCGAACCGAGCCATGCGGCGGCGGGGTTCTCGACGCAGTGCCTCGACTGCCACGACACGCGCGCGTGGCCGCGCTCGACGTGGCCGCACCCGCCCGGCTTCGCGCTGACGTTCGGCCACGCCGGCCGCCGCTGCGTCGACTGCCACGCAGGCCAGGTCTACGCCGGCACGTCGGGCGACTGCGCCAGCTGCCACCTCGACACCTTCCAGGCGACGCAGAGCCCGAACCACGTGCTCCTCGGCTTCGGCACCGACTGTGCGGCGTGCCACGGCACCGCGGGCTGGCGGGGTGCCGGCATCGAGCACCCGGCGTCGTTCCCGCTCGAGAACGGCCACCAGCTGGCGTGCACCCAGTGCCACCAGGTCGGCGGCTTCCAGGGCCTCGATCCGGGCTGCGCGGCCTGCCACCTGCCCCGCTACCAGGCGACGACGATGCCGCCGCACGCGGCGTTCCAGCTGCCGACGCAGTGCGACGCCTGCCACGGCACGACCACGTGGGCGCAGGCGTCGTGGCAGCACGCGTTTCCGATCCAGGGCGGCCGCCACGGGGGGTTGAGCTGCTTCGACTGCCACAACGACCCGTCGAACCGGCCGGCGTTCTCGTGCATCGACTGCCACGAACACAGCCAGCCCGAGATGGCGGACAAGCACGAAGACGTGCCCGGCTACGTCTGGGCGAGCCCGAACTGCTACCAGTGCCATCCGACCGGCATGCGCTAGCGAGCTGACCACGATGTGGCCAGCCCCGTCATGCGCTCCGGCTCGGGGAGCGGACATCCGTCACCCCCGCCGCGCGACCGACGGCGCGGACTGCGCGGCATCGCCGCGACGGAACGTGGCGGTCCGCCAGGAGGCTGCGCCGCGACCGAGGCCCAGCGCTCGGAACCGAACGGGCTCGGCCCGGACCGCCGGCCGGGGCTGGCGGAACACGATCGCCAACGATGCGCCGGGGCAGTACCCTCGCGCCGCCCATGCAGCCCCGCCCGTTCCACAAGGTGCTCTGCGCGAATCGCGGCGAGATCGCGATCCGCGTGTTCCGCGCGTGCGCCGAACTCGGCATGCGCACGGTCGCCGTGTTCAGCGAGGAAGACGCGACCAACCAGCACCGCTACAAGGCCGACGAGGCCTACCTGATCGGCCAGGGCAAGGGCGCGGTCGCGGCCTACCTCGGCGGCGACGAGATCCTCGCCGTCGCGAAGCAGGCGCAGGTCGATGCGATCCACCCGGGTTACGGCTTCCTGTCCGAGAACCACGCGTTCGCGCGGGCCGTGCGCGAAGCAGGCATCGCGTTCGTCGGACCGAGCGCCGACGTGATCCAGCACCTCGGCGACAAGGTCGAGGCGCGCCGCGCGGCCGCCGGCCTCGGCGTGCCGACGGTTCCCGGTATCGAGCTGCCCGAGGACGAGCAGGCGGCGATCACCGCCGCGGAGGCGTTCTTCGATGAG
>CALKYL010000355.1 GCA_938003515.1 uncultured bacterium | reverse complement strand
TCCCTAGAGTGCGTTCCCGCATGCAGAAGACGTTCGGCCTCCGGATGCTGCTCGCCTACAACTGGCTGTTCGGGTGGCGGCGCCGCAGCGAACAGGCCGGGGGCTGGCGCGCGCACGACTGGGACGACGAGGCCGCGAGCATCGAATACGCGAAGTGGCGTCACGACGAGACGGCGCACTTCCTGAAGCGCTTCCCGCCGATCGACTTCACCGGCAAGACCGTGCTCGACTTCGGCTGCAGCCACGGCGGCTCGGTCGTCTACTACGCCGAACAGGGCGCGGCGCGGGTCATCGGCGTCGACATCGCCGACCGGCAGCTCGAGCTCGCCCGGAACTACCTGCGGCACGTCAGCCCGGACGGTCGGCTGCCGGTCGAGGTGCGCAAGGGCTCGCACGACCGCACGCCGGTCGACGACGAGAGCCTGGACATCCTGATGTGCTGGGACGTCTTCGAGCACATCCAGGACCCGGAGGGCGTGCTGCGCGAGTGGCGCCGCATGCTCAAGCCGGACGGGCGGGCCTACGTGAGCTTCGGGCCGCCGTGGTACCACCCGCACGGCGTGCACCTGTGGGAGTGCTTCCCCGGGCCGTGGACCCACGTGCTGTTCTCGGAGCGCACGGTCGTCGCGGCGCGCCACTACCACAAGCGCGACGACCTCGACCCCGCCGTCGTCACGAAGTACGCCGACCTCGGCTTCAACCGGATGACCGTCGGTCGCTTCCTCGAGCTGATGCGGCGCTCGGGGCTGGTCGCCGAGCGACTCGACCTGCATCCGGTCATGGGCCTGCGGCCGCTCGTCTGGCTGCCCGGTGTGCGCGAGCTGTTCGTCACCGAGGTGCACTGCGTGCTCAAGCGCGCGTAGCGCGCCGACCGCGCCGCAGCGCCCCGAGCAGCGGCACGACGACGGCGACGGCGAAGCCCCACCACTGATGGGGGGCGTCGAGCCGGCGCATGCCCGCCCAGACGAGGAACGCCAGCGGGCCGACGACGCTCGCGATGCAGCCCGCCCGGTAGAGGTAGCCGTCGCGCAGCAGCAGCGCGAAGGGGAGCCACCACGCGTGGTACCAGACGCCGAACAGCGCCGTTCCGAGGACGGCCAGCAGGAGCAGCGTCGACGCCGTCGCGACGAGCAGCTCGCGCGGCTCCGGCCGGCGCCACAGCCGGACGGCCGACCACACGATCCAGGCGAGCACCGCGCCGCGGCCCATGCGTACGAGCACGTCGAGGTCCAGCCCGGTCGCGCGGTGCACGGCCCACCACAGGCTGCCGCCCTCGAGCTCCGCCTGCCGCTGCAGGGCCGCGAAGGCGCCCGGATCGCGGAAGAACTGCAGGTAGAACAGCGCCGCGACGGCGGCGGCCGCCGCCGCGCCGAGCAGCAGCGCGCCCCAGCGGCGGCGCCGCGCCGCGAGCACGAGCCAGAGCGGCCCGAGCACGACCGGGACGACCTTGGTCATCGCGCCGACACCGAGGGCGATCGTCGACACGGCGAAGCGGCCGGCGACGGCCGACGCGACCGCGACGACCAGGCAGAGCATCAACAGCGGCTCGTTGTGCGCGTTGGCGACGCACTCGTCGAGCAGCAGCGGGTTCCACGCGACGGCCAGGAACGCGTGCGCCCCGGCCCCCGGGCGGAGCCGCTCGGCGAGGCCGTGCAGCGCGATCGCGCTCGCGAGCAGCGCCAGCGCGAACAGCAGCTTGAACACGACCAGCGCGACGATCAGCTCGACCCGGGGCGGCACCGGTAGCTGATGCGCGAACCATGCGATCGCGGCCTGCACGTTGGCGACGATCGGGCCGTACGGCAGCGGCATGTCCTTCCAGCCGGCGTCGCCGAAGCCGAGGAACGGGTCGCCGGGGAAGTCGCTGGCGACCCGCAGGTAGGGGTTCTCGCCGTGCACGCCGAGGATGCGTCCCCGGACGACGTAGTCGATCGGGTCGGCCGACAGGAAGCACGGCACGAGCACGGCGGCGAGCAGCACCGGCGCGGTGAGCGGGACGAGCCGCGACAGCGGCACGGCTCGGCGCGCGGCGACCGCGAGCGCGCGCCACCAGCCGGTGCCCGCCAGCGCGACGTAGCCGACGAGGCACGCGCCCTCGAGGCCGTGCAGCAACGGCAGCAACCAGGGCAGGCGCTCCGACTCTCCCCAGACCAGGTGGTGCCGGAAGCCGGCGGCCACCAGGAGCACCAGCGCCGCCAGCACGCGAAGGCGCGCGCGGCGCAGCGCGTCGTCGCCGTCGACGGTCATCGGCGGGGGTCGCCTGCGGGGCCGTCGGTGTTCTGGCTGGCGGCGACGCGACGGAGCATGGGGCGCGGCGGAGCATACCACCGCGGCGGGCGGCCCCGCCGGGCGAGGCCGGCGCGATGCGGCGCTTCGCGGGTCTCGGCGGCGGCTCGAGCCGCCTGCACGCGCACCGCCCCGCGCGACTGCGGCGAACGAAGGGCCGGTCGCGCGCCGAGCCGGTATCCTCGACCGCCGGATGACGAGCCAACGCGATCTCCGGTCCAGGGATGCCCGCGGCCGGCGTCGGTTCGCGCCGCTCTTCGTCGTCGCGGCGCTCGCTGCGGTCCCGGGCCCCGGTCAGGGGGCCG
>CALKYL010000354.1 GCA_938003515.1 uncultured bacterium | reverse complement strand
CGGCCTGATCCCGCGGGTCTACGTGACGCTCGGGCTTGCCGACGAGGCGTAGTTCCGGACGCTGTTCGACGCGTTCGGCGCGCGCCTGGAGACGCGGGCGGTCGAGTACGACGGCGTCACGTGCACCGTGCTCCAGGTGCCGGGCGCGCCGCAGGGGCTGCAGCCGACCCTCTGCGTGCTCGACGGACTGTTGCACGTCGCCGAGTCGGGCCGCAGCCTTCGCTCCTACCTGCGCGCGCGCGCGGGCGGAGCCGAGCTGCCGACGGGAGCCGGGGACGCACCGACGGCGGTCGGCGAGCCGCTCGCGAACCTCGAGCTGTGGTTCGACCCGGCGCAGCTGTACGAGAGCTACCACGACCTGTGGCTGCCGCTGATGATGCTCGGCGCGTCGCCGCGCCTGCTCGACCGCGACGACCTGCCGGATCCCGACGAGTTCGCCGAGCACACAGCACCGGTGCGGGTCGTCGCGTCGCGCGACGACGACCGGCTGCTGCTCCGGTCGCAGGGCACGCTCGGCGGCCCGTTCCTGACCGCGTGGCTCTTCAGCCTGCTGCCGGGACTTGCGTCGCCCGCCTCGGAGCTGGTGGCGATCGAAAACGCCTACGGCAACCACGTCGCCCAGCGCGCCGCTGCCGCGATCGCGGCGTTCGAGGCGCGCGAGGGTCGGCGGCCGCGCGACCTGGCCGAGCTGTTCGTCGCGGCGGCCTGGCCCGACGAGGCGCTGCTGCTGCCCATGGACGACGGCGCAGAAGAGCTGCAGCTGCCGGGCGGCCGCCGCGTGCGCACGTCGTTCCGCTACTACGCCGACCCGGTCGAGGTCGAGCTGTTCAACCGGGGGCGCGACGCGGTGCTGCTGCAGATCCGGCCCGGCTCCGGGCGCATCATGGTCGAAGCGGGCGGCGACGTGCGGGCGGTCTACGGCCCGGCCGCCGAGCAGCCGATCGACGCGTTCGGCCGCTGAGCGCGCGGTGGACGGTTCGACCCATCCACGGTCGCGCGGCCCGGCGTGTCTGACGACGGCCCGGCTGGTTGCGTGCGTCCGAACGAAGCACGACGGACGCGCGACGGCTGGATGCCCGCGGCGCAGCCCTGCCCGCGCTGCCACCGCGCGTGCGCGAGGCCGCGAGGGCAAGGGACGACGACGGGAGGGGCCGCCGCGTCCTTGCCAGCGGGAGATCCGCAGCGCGGCAGGCGCGGTCCCCGGCCCGGTCGGACCTCGTGGGTTAGGCTTCTGCCCACGCGGTCATCGTTCTCCGTGTCCTTCGAACGCAAGTACGTCGCCCCGAGCAGCGCGGCCACGCGACTGCTGGCGCGCCTGCGCGCCCTGCTTCCGCCCGATGGCGACTTCCCGGTCGACGTCGTGCACAGCGTCTACTTCGACACACCCTCGCTGCGTTCGGTCGCGGAGGTCACGAACGGCGACCGGCAGAAGGCCAAGATGCGGGTGCGCTGGTACGAGTCCAGCGGCCCCGGCCTCGCGTTCGCCGAGTGCAAGCGGAAGTCCGGCGCGCAGCGAGCCAAGCTGAGGGTGCCGCTCGCCGGCGTCGACGTCACCCGGCCGCTGCACGATCCGGCCTGGCGCGATGCCCTGCCCGCGCTGCGGCGCGCCGGCGTGGAGCTGCCGTTCGGCAACCTGCAGCCGACGGTGCACGTCGTCTACCGCCGCCACCGCTTCCTCGAACGCAGCCGC
The DNA here is from genome assembly GCA_938003515.1 of uncultured bacterium. Next base: position 6,096 of record CALKYL010000354.1, on the reverse strand, counting down.
GAGCTGCGCATCGCGCTGGACACCGAGATCCGCGTGGCCGAGGTTCACCCTCGGCTGGCCCGCCGCGCCGCGGTCGGCCGTCGGCCGCTGCCGTGGGTCGTGCTCGAAGCGAAGGGAGCCGATCGCTTCCTGCCGCGGTCCCTCTCGTGCGTGCACGGCATGGGCGCGCGGCGGTCCGCGTTCTCGAAGTACGGCCTGCTGGTCGGGGAGATGTGAGCCCGGATGTTCGAGTGGCTGCGAGACCTCTTTCGGCGGCTGGGCGAGTTCCAGGTCCAGGACGTCACCGTCACCGACTGGCTGCCGCTGCTGGTCGTCCTGGTGCTCAGCGCCGCGTCGTCGCTGGCGCTCCTGCTGCTGTACGCGCTGTTCTTCGAGCGGCGCGCGACGGGCTCCGACGTGCACCGCGCGTTCCCGGTCCTCGGTGTGTCGATCACCGCCATCTTCGTCTGCCTGCAATACTCCCTGCCGATGTCGCTCGGTCTGCTCGGCGCGCTGTCGATCGTGCGCTTCCGGATGCCGCTCAAGGAACCGGAGGAGATCGGCTTCCTGATGGCGCTGATCGCGACCTCGATCTGCTGCGCGACGCTGAACTTCGTCATGCTGTCGCTCTTGCTCGCCTTGACGACCGCGCTGCTCCTGACGCTGCGGCTCATGCCCCGCTTCGCGCGTAGCCGCGGCGCGGTCGCGTCGCTGGTGGTGACGACGCCCAAGGCGCGCTCCACCGCGACGCTCGAGACGGTGCTCGAGCTGAGCCGGGACGACGGCCAGCCGGCGGCGCTCGACGGCATGACCGACTGCGGCGACCACACGACGCTCACGTTCACGCTGTTCCGCGGCAGCGCCGCGAGCCTGGCGCGCCTGCAGCAGCAGCTGCACGCGCGCTGCCCCGACGGCGAGGTCGGCCTGTTCGTGAACCAGCCGCGCCCGCTCGGGGACTGATGGACGCGGCGAGCGGTGCCCGCCCGACCGACCGCCCGCTGAGGTCGGCGATGTGCTTGCTCGCGCTGCTGACCGGCATCGCCGCGTTCGCCGTCGGCACCTGCCGCGAAGCCGAACGCGCCGACCCGTCGCCGTCGAGGGACGCCGCTCTGATCGACGAGGACTTCGCCCAGAACACCGTGCTCGGCCACATCGTCGCCACCGGCGCCCTCGTCGCTCGGCCGCGGCCCGAAACCCTCCGCGATCCGCCACCGGCACGGCGTGGCATGCTGCGCTTCGAGCCGGCCGGCGCACCGGCCGAAGCATGGCCCAGCACCGGCCTCGCGCGCGCGATCGCCGCCGCGCATCCGGAACGCGACTTCGTGTCGATCGCGGTCGACCCTCGCGACTGGGACGACCCCGACGTGGGAATCGTGGCCAACGCCGAGCGCCGCGGAGATGCGTGGATACGCGGGGCATGCGTCACGCTCTTCCACGAGGGTCGCGCCGTGGCCGAAGGAGCGGCCGGCGTCGGCGTGCACGGCGACAGCAGCCGGCGCCACGCTCGAAAGAGCCTGCGCCTGCACCTCACGCCGCGGTTCGGCGCCACCGTGCGGCCGTCTCGACTGCTTCCCGGTGCGCTCGGCGACTCCCTGGTGCTGCACAACGACCGGCGACGGCTGTGCTTCGTCAATCCGATCGGCTACGAGCTGCTGCGACAGCTCGGCGTCGACGCGCCTCGCACCCGACCCGTGCGGCTGCTCGTCAACGGCGAGCTGCTGCCCGGCATCTTCTTCGTCACGGAACGACTGGACGAGAGCCACCTCGCCGCCCGCAGCGGCTCGCGCCGGGTGCGCTGGTTCCAGGAGCGGGACGGCCGCCGGCCGCGCGATTACCGCAGACTCGTGCTGATGCTGCGCGACCGCGCCGCCGAGCGCGTGCCGCCGCTCGACCCTCACGTGGACGTCGACGCCGCGCTCGGCTGGATCGTCGGCGTGCTGCTGCTCGCGCCCTACGACTGCCAGCAGGGGGTCGCCTACCAGCGGCCGGACGATCGGCGCTGGCGGTGGATCGCATGGGACGTCGACTGGGGGCTCGGACCGTGGCCCGAGGCGATCCACGGCAGCCCGCTCGAAGCGCGCGACGTCGTCGAGTACCTCGCGCGGCCGGACCACTACGACCTGCGTGGCCGGCTGTTCGCGTTCGCGATGACGCGCGACGTCGCGCTGCGCCGGCAGCTGCTGGCGCGCCTGCGCGACGCGCTCGACCACCGCGCGCCGTATTCCTGGTGGCAGGCGACGCTGGCTCGCTACCGCGAGCACACCGAACGCCTGCTGGACCCCGACGAACGCCGGTTCGAACTGGATTCGCTCGAGTCGATCGACGCGTTCGTGCGCGCCCGTCCGGCCGCGCTGCGCCGGGAACTCGACGCGGCGTTCGCGCTCGGGCGGCCGCACCGCATCGAGATACGTGTCCCGGACGGCGCTTCGGTCTCGGTCGACGGCCACCGCCACGAAGGGGGCTGGAGCGGCCACGCGTTCGCCGGCGAACACGTGCAGCTCGCCGCGGACCCGCCGTTCGTGTTGCGGATCCCGGGGGAACCCGACGAGCGGGCCGCCACCCGCCGCGTGCTGGAGATGACCGGCCCGGTCGTCGTCGAGGTCGTCCACCGCTCCCGCTGACGAAGGAACGGTCGCGGCCCTGCGCGACGCCCCACCACCCACGGGCCCCTTCCTTCGTCGCCACCGTCGGGCCACCCTGGTCCGATGACCCACGACCTGGCGATCGTCACCGGGACCTCGCGCGGCATCGGCCGCGCCGTCGCCGCGGCCCTGCTCGAGCGCGGCTTCGACGTCGTCGGCGTCGCGCGCACGACGCCGGACGGCCTCGACCACGCCCGCTACCGGCACTTCGACTGCGACCTCGCCGACGTCGACGCCGTGCACCGCACGTTCGAGGCGCGCATCCCGACCGAGGTGCCGCTCGCGGGCCGGACCCGCGTCGGCCTCGTCAACAACGCCGGGATCCTCGACGTCGCCTCGGTCGCGAGCGCACGGCTCGAGGACCTCGACGCGTGCTTCCGCGTCAACGTCGCGGTGCCGATCTTCCTCCACGGCTGGCTGTGCCGGCGGGCGCCGGCCGGGGCGCGGCTCCGCGTCGTCGACGTGTCGAGCGGTGCTGCGGACACGCCCTACCCCGGATGGGTCTCCTACTGCGCGAGCAAGGCGGCGCTCGACATGGCCGGCCGCGTGCTGGCGGTCGAACTCGACGAGGTGCAGGCCGCGAAGGGCCGCGACGTCTCGGTCGTCTCGTACGCGCCGGGCGTCGTCGCGACGCGCATGCAGGAGCAGATCCGCGCGGCCGACGAACACGAGTTCCCGCGCCGCGAGCGCTTCGTCCGGCTGCACGACGACGGCGAGCTCGTCGACCCGGCCGGGCCCGCCGCCGAGATCGCCGGACTGCTCGCACGCGACGACCTGCCGCCGTTCTCACGGCAGCGCTTCGCCGGCTGAGCACCCGAGGGTGCGGCCCGCCGCGGACGCGCGGCGCGGCGCGCGCTGCCGCCGGCCGACGAGCCACCCTTCGGGCGGACCGGGGACCGCGCCGAGCGACCGAAACCTGGCGGGTGCGGCGATCGGCCGACGCCGAGGAGGGAGAGCCGCCAGGAGCCTCCCATGATCCGACCCTCGCGCCATCGCCTGCCCCGACTCCTCCTTGCCCTGATCGCGGGCCTGCCGGCCGCGGCGCTGTCGGCGCAGACCGTGCCGGCGCGCTGGAACCGCGCCGACGATTGGGCCCTGCAGACGACGCCTGCCAACCCCTGGGCCGACAGCGAGGGGAACCTGGTCTGGTCCGCGCATCATCGCCGCGGCCTGATCAGCACGCTGGCGACGAACTTCAACGCGGCGTGGAACGGGTGGGTCTCCGGGGGCGCCGCGATCTACTCGGGGGTCGCGGCGGTGCGCGCACAGAGCATGACCCACGAGTGCTACTACGACCACTTCTGGGCGCGCCACCACCTGATCACTCCCGTCGCGGTGCTGCAGAACACGACCGGGCAGCCGGTGCAGCTCGCGATCGGCGGCACCCTGCGGCTCGCGTGGCACGGCCCGCAGGGCGTCGCGCACGACACGCCGGTCTCCGTCGAGCTCACGCACTTCGACACCACGAACGGGACGCAGACGAATCTGGTCGACACCGTCGTCAACAAGCCCACCCCCGGATCGACCCCCGAGGGAGTGACGGTCCCGGTCGAGATCGCGGCGTTCGTCTTCCATCCCGGCAGCCGGTTGTGGCTGACGGTGCGCGGCCACAACCCGAGCACGTTCGTGAGCTGGGTCACGCTGTACGACGAAGAGCTGCACTACGTGCGCAGCGTGACCGCGACCGAGGTCGTGCGCACGGCGACGCCCCCCAACCCGCTGACCCTGCTGCCGGGCGTGACGACAAGGCCGCTGCTCGGCGCGACCTGGGACCCGGTGCTGGTGAACTCGCCGCCGAGCGCGCTCGTCGACGTGCTCGCGATCGGCTTCGCGCCGGTGCACGTGCCGACGCCGTTCGGCGTCGCCTTGTGCGAACCAGCGGCGATGTGGATCGCGCCGCCGGGCGCGGCCTTCGCGGTGCCGCTCCCGACCAGCTTCGTGTTCCTCGGTGCGCAGCTCTACGCGCAGGGCGCGAGCCTGTCGAGCGGGCCGCTCCTGCTGAGCAACGGACTCGACCTGACGCTCGGCGACACGTGATCGGCGGCCTGCGGGCCGATCACTGGATCTGCAGCAGCAGGCCGTTCGACCAGGACAGGTTGCCGGGCACCGGCTCGACGCAGACGTGCTGGGCGTAGAACCGCTGGCCGGCGAACGAGGCGGACAGCGGCAGGCCGAAGGTGAGTCCGGCCGGCGTGTTGCCGTCGGTCAGACCGACCAGCGACGCGTCGAGGCTGACGTTCGCGAAGCAGCCGTTCGTCCCGAAGAACGGATCGAGCAGCAGCGGCAGCGCCACCCCGGCAGACACGGTGTTGCTGAGGCCGAGCACCACCAGGCCGATCGAGTTCGGGGCGTGGTTGGTCGAGGTCGTGGTCACCGTCGCGCCGACCTGGAACGGGCCCGTCGCGCTCAGCGCCACCGGGCCGAACGTGCCGCTGCAGGTCTGGCCGAACGGCAGCGCGAAGCCCCGCTGCTCGAAGGCGAGCCCCTGCACGAAGGTCAGCGTGCTGCCGGCGAGCGTGCCGATCCCCGTCGCCGGATCGACGGAGTAGAGCTGCCCCGGGTTGACGCGCGTGGCCCAGAGCACGCCGAGGCTCGCGTCCCAGGTCAGCCCGCGCCACAGGCCGCTGACGCCGATCGGATTCGGGAGCGGCTGCGCGGCGCCGGTGCTCCGGTCGAGGATCACGATCCGCTCGGCGGTGTCGTCGAGTCCGTAGAGCGTGTCGGTGGCCGGGTCGTAGGCCAGGCCTTCGACGCTGGTCGTGTTGCTCATCACGGCGACGAGCGTGCCGGAGCCGGTAGCGACGTCGACGGTGAACAGCGCGTTGTTGTTCAGGTCGGTGCAGTACAGCGTGTTGGTGCTCGTGTCGAAGGCCAGCCCGTTGATGTTGCTGAAGCCGGTGGGACCGACCAGGGTCGCGAAGCCCGTCGACCGGTCGAGCGTGTACAGCGAGTTGTTGCTCGGGCTGCACCCGTAGAGCACGCCGCCGACGGGGTCGAAGGCCAGCCCCGTGATCGAGCCGCTGATGCCCTGACTGCCGATCGTGGTCCACGCGCCCGTCGTGCGGTCGATGGAGCCGAGGTCGTCGAGGAACACCTCCGAGCCGTAGAGGGTGTCCTGGGCGGAGAGTGCGGGAGCGAGGACGAGCGCGGCGGCGAGGAGGCCGGTCGGGTGCATGGGAGCTTTCCTTGGCTGGAGAGGGCCTCCAGGAATACCAGGAATGCCCGCGACGGGCCGCGTGGCCGCTGGCGCGAGCACGCCGGCCTCTTCGCGACTTCCGAAAACCGTTCGGCGCCGCGAGCGTCCGACCGGGCGATGCGTGACCATCCGCCGGTTCTGGCCCCGCGGGCGGCGCTGGCGCTGCTGGTCTCCGGCCCTGGCCCGGAAGGCCTCGTCGCCCGCACCCTCGCGGCCGCCTCGAGCAGCGACCGGTCCCGATACCAGGACGAGCCGCAGCGCGCGCTCGCCGACCGGACG
>CALKYL010000353.1 GCA_938003515.1 uncultured bacterium | reverse complement strand
CGGCGATCGCGAACGGCGCGCGCGACGCCAGACCCGGCGCGCGGCGCCGATCGGTCGCGCGCTCACCGGCCGGTGGTCGAGGAAGCGACGCAGGTCGTCGGCGAGCGCGGCCGCGGACGGGTAGCGCGCCGCCGGATGCTTGGCCATGCCCCGGTCGAGGACGGCCTGCAGGTCGCGCGGCAGACCGCGCCGCAGCCTGTGGGCCGGGATCGGTTCGCGCCGCGCCAGCGCCGACAGCACCTGCGACGGCGTGCCCCGGAACGGCGCGCGCAGGGTCAGCAGGTGGTAGAGCGTCGCGGTCAGGCCGTAGACGTCGACCCGCGGCGTCGCCGGGCGCTCGGCGTCGAGGGTCTCCGGCGCCATGTAGGCGGGCGTGCCGAGGGGGCCGCCCTCGCGCGGGATCGTGTCGACCTCGGGCATCGAGACGATGCCGAAGTCGAGCAGCACGACCCGGCCGTCGCCGTTTTGTAACAGATTCAACCGCTTGCCATCGCGGTGCACCCGCGTCCCCGCCGCCGCCGTCTCCAGCCCCTCGGCGCCGGTCGCGATCCAGCCGACGGCGGCGCGCAGCAGGTTGGCCTCGGGCAGTTCGCGGGCGCCGATCGCCGCGGCGATCCACGCGGTGCTCGCCGCGAACACGCGTTCGCCGCGCAGCTCCGCGACCGACAAGAGGTCGCCGATCGAGACGCCCTCGAGCAGCTCCATGACCAGGAACGGCTCGCCGCCGTCGGTGACGCCGCGGTCGTGCACGGTCACCACGGCCGGGTGGCGCACCGAGGCGAGCGCCTGCGCCTCGCGTTCGAAGCGCGCCTCGGCTTCGTCCTTCGCGACCACGAACGCGCGCATCAGCTTGAGCGCGACCTGGCGCTGCAGCTCGAGGTCGGTCGCGCGGTAGACGACGCCCATCGCGCCGGAGCCGAGCCGTTCCTCCAGCCGGTAGCGGCCCGCGACCACGCGCTGCGACTCGTCGCCGCGACCGCCGACCGGCGCGTCGTGCGCCTCGCGCAGCGCGTCGGCGTAGTCACAGGCCTGCCGGACCGCGTCGATCAGGTGCTCGTGGCCGGCGCAGATCGCCTCGAAGTCCGGCTGCCGGCCGGCGTCCTGGTCCTCCATCGCGCGCGCGACGAGGCCGGCGAGCGCGTCGTCGTAGAGCGGGTCGCTCACCGGCTCTCCCCGAGATCGCGGCGCTTCAGCCGCAGCACGAGCAGCGCCTGGGCCGCGTAGAACGCGCGCCGCGCCGCGGACACGGACGAGAACCGCAGCTCCTCGGCGAGCTCCTGGAACTCGCGGTGCTGCTGGATGCGCCCCCGCAGGAGCGCCCGGTCGCGCTCCGGAAAGCCGCGCAGCACCTCGGCGAAGATCGCGCGCCGTTCGGCGGCGAGCGCGTCGGTCGCCGGCCCGTCGTCGAAGCTGACCTCGTCGCCCTCGGACTCCTGCGTGCGCCGGCCGTCGCGCCGGTCGGCCTCGTGGAAGCGCAGCAGGTCGAGCAGCCGGTTGCGCACCACGGTCGACAAGAAGCCGAAGAACGCCTCTTCGGAGCGGCCACGGAAGCCCTCCAGGTCCGAGAGCACGCTGCGGAACACGTCCTGCACGACGTCGCCGGTGCTGAACCGCGCGCTGATCCACGGCCGCTTGCTGCGCAGGTCGCGCGACAGCGCGACGTGCACGAACTGCTCGATGCGCGGGTAGAAGCGGCGGAACAGCTCGTTCAGCGCCGCGGCGTCGCGTCGCCGCGCCGCGGCGAGCAGCGGTTCGAAGCCGTCATCGGGCACGGGAGGTCGCTGGTCCGGAGTGGTCGTGGTCGCGTGCATCGCATCGGGCTCCATGCACAACGGCGGCGCCGCACCCGGCGGAATTCGCGAAAACCGCGAAAAACCCGCGCGCCGTCGTCCGCCGTGCGGCGGCCGCCGGCGCGAGCGCGACCGTTCGACGATGCACGGTAGCACTCTAGAGTACTGACTACCCGAGTGTTGGAAAGCGGCCGCAAGCGCTGTCGCGGTGACGGTCAGCCTCACGCACAGGCACGGCGCAGCGTCCCGACCATCGTGATCGCCTTGCGACGGATCGGGCTGATGCTGTTCTGCCCCCAGTCCTGACGCCACCGCAGCGCCTCCTCCCATTGCAGCGCGCGCGAGGCCGAGGAACCAGGCCGGCGACTGCCAGGGCTCGTCGTGCGATCCGGTTTTCAACACCCGGGTAGTCAGTACTGCACTCTAGCCCGGCCGCGTCGGCGGGTCCCTGCCGCGGTCGGACGCGGGCGGTCGGGCGACGGCTGGCGCCGCTCCCGGCGCGGGCGACAATGCGCCGGTGCCGACGGGCTTCGAGATCCGCGAAGACGACCTGCGCGGCGCCGAGATCACGGCGCTCTTGCGCGAACACCTCGCGTTCGCCGAGCAGAACTCGCCGCCCGGCAGCCGCCACGCGCTGCCGCTCGAGGGGCTGCGCCGCCCCGACGTCACGTTCTGGAGCGTGTGGCACGGCGCGGCCCTGGCCGGCTGCGGCGCGCTGAAGCAGCTCGACGCGCAGCACGGCGAGGTCAAGTCGATGCGCACCGCGCGGCCGTTCCTGCGCCGCGGCGTCGGCTCGCTGGTGCTGCAGCACATCGTCGACACGGCGCGGCGACGCGGCTACCGGCGACTGAGCCTCGAGACCGGCAGCCAGGAGGTGTTCGCGCCGGCGCGCGCGCTCTACGCGCGATTCGGCTTCGTCGTCTGCGGACCGTTCGCCGCCTACCGCCTCGACCCGAACAGCGTCTTCATGGCGCGCGACCTCGAGAGCTGAGCCGTGCGCCGCGTCGAGGTCGTCACCGCCGACATCACGACGCTCGCGGTTGACGCGATCGTCAACGCCGCCAACGAGGCGCTCCTGGGCGGCGGCGGCGTCGACGGCGCGATCCACCGCGCGGCCGGACCGGAGCTCCGCACGGCGTGCCGCGCGCTGCCGGAGGTGCGACCCGGCGTGCGCTGCCCCGTCGGCGAGAGCCGCATCACGAAGGGCTTCCGGCTGCCGGCGCGCTACGTGATCCACACGGTCGGGCCGGTCTACCGGGGCGGCGACGCCGGTGAGCCGGCGCTGCTCGCCGCCTGCTACGCGAGCGCGATGGCGCTCGCGCGCCGACACGGCCTGCTCGAGATCGCGTTCCCGGCCATCAGCTGCGGCGTGTTCGGCTATCCGCCGCTGGCGGCCGCCGCGGTCGCCCGCAGCGCGCTCGCGCGCGCCCTCGCCGACGACGTCGAGACCCGGCGCCTCCTGCTGGTCGCGTTCGGCGACGACGTGCACGCGGCGCTCGAACGCACGTTCGCCGCGCCCTGAGGGTCGCAAGACGACCGGCCTACGCCCGCCGCCGCGAGGCGACGACGGGCCTTGGCGGATCGCCTCGCGGCCTACCGGGAGCCGGCGTTGCCGAGCGGCTTCGCGGCCCACCCGTGCCCGTGGGCAGCGGGCACCCGTCGACGGCGGCGCAGCAGCACCGCGGCCCAGCACGCGATCAGCGCGCCGAACACGACCGGGACGAGCAGCAGCTTGACCCCCGTCACCGGCTCGAGCCACGCGGCCGCCGCACTCGCTGTCGACGCACTGGCTGCCGACGCACTGGCTGCCGACGCACTGGCTGCCGGATGGGCCGCGAGCATGCGCGCGACCAGCGCGTTCTCGACGACGTCCAGCACACCGACGGCGATCGGCAGCCAGGCGATCGCGGCGAGCCGCGGCGACAGCCGCTGTGCGGCGGCGCGCAGCAGCACGAACGAGCACGTGGCATGCACGAGCAGGAACGCGCCGTCCCACCACAGATGGCGGGCGCAGAGCGCCCGCCCGGCCGCGCCGAGCCCGTCGATCCACGCCATCGCCGCGCCCGCGGAGCGCGGCTCCATGTCCAGCAGCGTCCCGTCCGGAGCGGCGTCCCGCAGCGCCCCGATCGGCCCGCAGCCGAAGACGACCGCGGCGGTCGCGAGCAGCGCGAGCAGCGCG
>CALKYL010000352.1 GCA_938003515.1 uncultured bacterium | reverse complement strand
GTGGCGGCGGTGGGTCGCAGGGGCGTCGCCAACGGCGAGGGCGCCGGCGAACGTCACGGGCAGGTCGCCCGCCGTCGCGCGCACCCGGTCGCTGTAGCCCGGATCCGACGCGTGGTCGCCGAGCAGCGTCAGGTGCCACGGCGCCGCGACGCCACGCAGCGCGCGCACGAGCCCCAGCTGGTCCTTGCCCGGGCTCAGGGTGCCGACGCAGACGATGCGTATCGGGTCGTCCGGCGCGCACGCGCGAGGACGACCGGGAGCGAAGCAGGCGTCGAGACCGGGCCGCACCACGGCGACCGAACGGCAGCTCGCGCGCACGCGCGCGGCGGTCGGCGCGCCGGTCGCGATCGCGTGCAGCGGCGCGCGGCTCCAGCCGACCGCGGGTTCTGCGTGCAGCAGCGCGATCGTTCCGTCCGGCAGCGGCGCGCCGCGAGCCGCGAACAGCCCGTCGACGACCACCGTGTCGCCGGCGGCGCGCAGCCGCGCCGTGGTCGTCTCCAGCTCCGCGGGTGCCGCCGTCACGAGCCGGCCCGCTCCGCGGGCGCCGAGTTCGGCGGCGACGCGCTCCTGGTAGCGGTAGCCGCCCGACACGAACCCGGGGGGCGCCGGCGGCTCCACGAGCACGATCAACCGATGTCGCCTTCGTAGCTCGCCCAGGCGACGCGGCTCTCTTCGAGGGTGACCCGCAGCCGGCCGCGGAAGCGTCCTTCCAGCGCGTCGCACAGCTGCCCGTGCACCCAGGCGGCGAGGAACTCGGTCGTCGTGTTGGCGCCGGCGAAGAGCGGCAGTTCGTCGAGGTTCGCGTAGCGGAGCGGGTCGAGCACGCGCCGCAGCGTGTCGGTCTCCAGCCCGATGTCGAGCACGATGCCGTCGGCGTCGAGTTGCTCGCTCGCGTATTCGGTCAGCACTTCGTAAGTGGCGCCGTGCAGGCCCTGCGCCGGCCCGAAGACGGCGCCTTCGAGGCTGTGCGCGATCATCACGTGGTCCTTGACGGTGACGCGGAAGACTCCCGGGCGCGGCTGCATGCCCTCACTCATAGCCGACGACCGGGCAGGGCGCCGCCGTGCGTCCCGCGTAGAGCGCGGCGAACGTCGACGGCAGCTCGGCGAACGGCGTGGCCGGGGCGAGCAGCCGGTCGAGCGCCGCGTCGCGCAGCAGCTCGAGCACGGCCGCGGTGCGCCCCGGTCGGCCGGCCGCGCGGCGAAGCGGCGCGACCGTCGCGACCTGCGACGCGACCAGGCGCTTGCGCGCCCAGTGGAAGGTGTCGCCCAGACGCAGTGACACTGCCTGGTCGCCGTACCAGGACAGCTCGGTGACCTGCCCCTCGAAGCCGACCGCGTCGATCGCCAGCTGCAGGCCGTCCGCCGTCGCCGACGTGTGCAGCGCGTGCGCGAACGCGCCGGGTTCGACGTCGCGCGGCGCGACCGCGCGTTCGACCCACGGCAGCGCCGCCGCTCGCGCGCGCCTTTCGGCGTCGAGCTCGGCGACCGCCACCGGTCCGTCGTGCCGGCGCGCGAGCACGAACGACAGCAGCAGGCCGACGGCGCCCGCGCCGACGACGAGCACCGGCTCGCCGCCCCGCGGCGCGGCGTCCCAGACGCCGTTCTGCGCGGTCTCGAGGTTCGGGAAGAGCGTCGCGCGCGCCGACGGCACGTCGTCGGGCAGCCAGACGAGCTCGTCGCGCCGCGCGACCGCGCGGCGCTGGTGCGGACGCATGACGAACGCGCGGCGTCCCGCGTCCGGCCCGCGCTCGACGACGCCGACGAGGCTGTAGCCGTAGAGCACCGGCAGCGCGAAGGAGCCCTGCATGCCCGGGCACGCCATGTCCGGACCGGACGACCGCGGCACCAGGCCGAGCCCGACGAGCCGCTCGGTGCCCGGGCTGATGCCGCCGTGCGTCGACCGAAGCAGCACGTCGCCGTCACCGGGTTCGTCGAGCACGACGTCGCGCAGCGCGCCGCGGCCGGGCGCCTCGACCCAGTAGCCGGTCGTCACCAGGTCGGTCACGGCGCCGTCCGTTCGGCGACGCACGTCAGCAGCACGTGGCCGTCGAGCACGACGTGATCCATGCGCAGCCGCAGGCCCTCCCGCACGTGGTCGATCGGCGGCAGGCACACGCTCGGCACGCCCGAGCCCAGCACGATCGGCGCGATGTGCACCTGCAGCACGTCGATGCATCCCGCCTGCAGGAACGACGAGAGCGTTCCGGCGCCCCCCTCGAGGTAGAGCGACGACAGGCCGCGGGCGCGCAGCGCGTCGAGCACTGCCGCGGGCGCGAGGCGCGCGTCGACGCCGGGCAGCGCGGTCACGTGCGCAGCGGTGTCGACAGGGGCGTCGGGCCGAACGGCGACCACCACCTCGCAGCCCGGCTCCTGCATCAACTTGAGCGCCCGGCCGTCTCGCAGCACGCGGCCGCTCCCGCTCAGCACGACGCGCCGCGGGTCGCGGCCTTGCACGTGGCGCACGGTGAGCTGCGGGTCGTCGCGCAGCGCCGTCGTCGCGCCGACGAGCACGCCGTCGAGCAGCGCCCGCATGCGGTGCGCGTGGTGCAGGTCGGCGTCGTTGCCGATCCACTGCGACTGGCCGTTCTCGCAGGCGATGCGGCCGTCGAGCGTCTGCGTGACGTGGCCGACGACGAAGCTCCGGCCGGCGCGGCGGGCCGCGGTGGCGCCCAGCAGCACCGGCAGGTAGACGCGCGCCGAGGCGACGAAGCCGGGGTCGATCGCGCGCCCGTTCGCGGCTTCGACGTGCACCAGACCGTCTCGCTCGACGCGGCAGGACGCGACCGCCGCCGCGGCCGGCGGCCGCGCTCGGATCGCGCCCGCGACGACCTCGACGAGGAGCACCTGCTCCGCGCCGTCCGTGTCCGCCGCGTCGCCCGCCGTGCAGCTCCAGGCCCCGTGCCGTCGCGCGAACACGAGCGCGGTCGCGCCGGCGTCGAGCCGCGCGCGCGGCTCGAGCCAGGCGCTCCATGCCGGGTCGTCCGGGAGAGAACAGGTCATGCGGGGGCGGGCGGGGGGTCTCGGCCGGACGGCGGCGTTCCTCAACGTAGCTCGGAACGGGCGGCGCGTCGCGGCCTTCGCGCGGGGCGATCGGCGAACCGCAAGCGCGTGCGCGCGCCGTCCGGTCCCGTCGGGCCGCGGTATCCTGCTGCGCCGTGACGAGGCCCGGCTACACGACATGGATGCGCGTGCAGGCGTTGGCGTGGGCCCCCGCCCTCGTCGCGGCCGCGTGGCTGGAGGCCGACGCGGCGCCGGCTGCGCTGGTCGCGGCGGCCGCCGGCATCGCCGCTTCCTACGTCGCGCTCGCCCTGGTGCTGCGCGCCGGCCGCACGGTCGCCGACGCCGCGACGTTCGCGCGCGCGGCGGCGCGCTTGCTGTGGCTCTGGG
>CALKYL010000351.1 GCA_938003515.1 uncultured bacterium | reverse complement strand
CGAACGACGGCAGCCGGTACTTCGGCCCGTACGCGTCGGCGAGCTCCGTCGACGGGTTCTTCTCGGCGAAGTACAGCAGCTTCTGCAGCACGTCGAGGTGCGTCAGCCGTTCGACGACGGCGCCGTCGACGAAGCCGCCCGCGCGCGCGCCGTCCATGTAGTCGGGCTGCAGCCGCGCGCCCCGGTGCAGGCTGCCGCGCGGCGCGAGCCGGCCGCGCTCGAAGTCCGCCATCCAGCTCGCGATCGACCGGGCGGCGTCGTGCTGCCTCGCGGCGGGGTCCCACGACGCGGCGGGGTCCTGCGCGAGACACGGAACGAGCGCGCACAAGGCGGCGGTCGGCAGCAGGACGGATCGCAAGGCTTCGGGCTCCGTTCGGACGGGACGGAGGGGGCGGGCGCCGAGTCTAGCATCGATGCGCGCGCGCGGTGGGCCTTGCGCGCGCCCGCGATCGGGCCGATACTGGGTGCGCCAAATGGGGGCGATCGGCTTCGACCGGATGTCGACTCGACCTGGTGCGGCGCGCCGAGGGCCAGGCACCTCGTAAATCCGACTGGAACACTTCAAGTGCCAACCAGCACTACTCCCTCGCTGCCTAAGAACTAGGCGCGACGCCGAGGTCCCTTCGCCTGCGGGGGGCCGAGGCGACACACAGCAGGCTGGTCGCCTGACGGCTGCTCGGCCCGTCGGCGACGAGACACAGTCGAGCTGGTCCGTTGCGATCCTGTTCGTCGGAGCGCAGCGGGCGACACCAAACGACGGACTACGCGCGTAGATGCTCAGGACGAAGCATCCTGGGACGCGGGTTCGATTCCCGCCGCCTCCACCACCCCGTTCCTGGCCCCTCGCGGCTGCCTCGGCCAACCCGTTGGTCATGGACGGCTCGGGGTCAGGACACACCCCGTTCCTGGCCCCTTGCGGCTGCCTCGGCCAACCCGTTGGTCATGGCCCGCTCGGGATCGGGCACGTCCGCGCGGCGCGCCACCATCCGCCCACCCGACGCGGCGCCCGACCCGTCACGCGCCCCCGCGCACCCCCCCACGACAACACCCCCTGGCCGGGCTATCGTCCGCGCCCCGCCCGGTCGAGCCGCCCCGCACCACCGGCTCCACCACCCACCCGACGCTGCCCACGCCACGAGCCTCCACCGCGATGTCGGGTCACACCCTGCAGCACGGCGCGTTCCCGCCCGACCACCTCGCCCATCTGCGCCTGCAGATCCGGCGCAGCCGCTTCTTCACCGTCAACAACCTCAACCGCGACTTCGTCGGCACGCGCGGCTTCTCGATCGTCTTCCGCAAAGACGCCCTCGAGCGCGTGCAGCGGGAGTTCCCGTGGACGGCGCCGTACCTCGCCGCGGCCCTGCGGCCTGCCTGCAACGCGTTCTACCTCAACCCGCTGCAGCTCGAACAGGGCTCGCACGTCGCGCCGCACATCGACCGCAGCCTGCGTTCGTACGTGCTCGACATCGATCCCCCCCACCAGGTCAGCGTGCTCTACGTCGACGTGCCGGCGGGGCTGCGCGGCGGCCGCCTGGAGCTGCGTCGGGGCAGGCGCCTGCTCGCGCGCATCGCGCCCGAGAACGGCCTGCTCGTGCACTTCGACGGCGACCTCGAGCACGCGGTCGAACGCGTCGACACGCCCGGCCTGCGCCTGAGCCTCGTCTGCGAGCAGTACGCGCTCGATCCCGAAGAGCTCGCGCGCGTGCCCGACTTCCGCGTCGAGTCCCGGGCGAGGGCCTACGCGGGCTGACGCGGCGCCGCCCGCGCGGGGGCCGCCCCCGCCGGCCTGCCCACGCCGACGTTCAACCGAGCAGCTCGAGCAGCGCCGCCGTGAAGCGCGGCAGGTCGTCCGGCTTGCGCGACGACACGTGGTGGCCGTCGACGACGACCTCCGCGTCCTCGAACACCGCGCCGGCGTGCACCAGGTCGTCGCGGATGCCGGGCGAGCCCGTGTAGCGCCGCCCCTTGACGACGCCGGCCGAGACGCAGATCCAGCCGCCGTGGCAGATGCTCGCGATCGGCCGCTCCGCCGCGTCGCACGCGCGCACCAGGTCGAGCACGTGCCGGTCGCGCCGCAGCTTGTCCGGCATCCAGCCGCCCGGCGCGACGACGGCCGCGAAGTCGTCGGCCCGCACGTCGGCGACCGCGGCGTCGCTCTGCACCGGATAGCCGTGCTTGCCGCGGTAGCGCCGGCCGGCTTCGAGCCCGGCGAGCACCGGCCGGAACCCCGCCTCGAGCAGGCGCAGCCGCGGGTACTGCAGCTCGAGGTCCTCGTAGTCGTCGCCGACGAACAACAGCACCTGGCGGGCGTTCGCGCTCATGTCTGCCGCATCTCCTGCTTCGCTTCCTTGTCCTTGAGGTGCTGGCGCTTGTCGTGCAGCTTGCGGCCGCGGCCGACGCCGATGGTGACCTTGGCGAAGCCCTTCTCGCCGAAGTAGACGCGCAGCGGCACGAGCGCCAGGCCCTTCACCTTGGCCTTCGCCTCGAGCTTCTTCAACTCGTTGCGATGCAAGAGGCACTTGCGCCGGCGCTTCGGGGCGTGGTTCTGCTGGTTGCCGTGGCTGTACTCGGGGATCGTCGCGCCGATCAGCCACAGCTCGTGGCCGTCGAAGCGGGCGTAGGCCTCGTCGAGGCTGATCTGGCCCTGGCGCAGCACCTTGACCTCGGTGCCGTGCAGCACGAGGCCGGCCTCGTAGCGCTCGAGGATCTCGTAGCGGAACCGCGCCTTGCGGTTGTCGCCGACCAGCACCTCCGTCCCGGCGGATGCCCCCTTCGGCTTGCTGCTGCTGCCCGGCTTCGACATCGAACCCCTGTCGCTACGGCATCCCCCGAACGCACGCAAGCGCAGCCTGCCGAGGGCACAGGGAAAGCGCCTCGCCGGGCCGGTCTTGCATCCGCCGGCCCGGCCGCTACTGTCCTCCTCCCCCACTGCATGCCCAGGTGGCGGAATTGGCAGACGCACTAGGTTCAGGTCCTAGCGGGAGTAACATCCCATGGAGGTTCAAGTCCTCTCCTGGGCACCAGCCCCTTGCGGTCGGCGCAGCCGACCCCAAGGGGCTGGTCGTTTCCCGATGGCCCCGATGGCCGGCGTGACGCAGCGCGCGCGCTCGAGCCCCTCGCCGTGACCGCCGTGCGCACCCCGCTGAACGCCGACGTGCCGCTCGCGCGGCCGGGCGAGTTCGCGCCGCTGGTGCTGGGCGAGCTGGTCGTGGACCCGCCGGTCGTGCTCGCGCCGATGGCCGGCATCACGAACGCGCCGTTCCGCACCCTGTGCCGGCGCTTCTCGCAGGACCGCTGCCTCTACGTCAGCGAGATGATCACCGCGCGCGCGCTGCTCGAGGGCCACGCGCGCACGCTGCAGCTCGCGTCGTTCGGCGCCGACGAGACCCGGCGCCGCAGCATCCAGCTCTACGGCACCAACCCCGCGACCCTGGCCGACGCGACGCGGCTGCTCGTCGACGAGTTCGGGGTGCACCACATCGACATGAACTTCGGCTGCCCGGTGCGCAAGGTGACCGCAGCCGGCGGCGGCGCGGCCATCCCGGTCAAGCGCGGCCTCCTGCGCCGCATCGTGAAGAGCGTCGTCGCGAGCGCCGGCGACGTCCCCGTGACGATCAAGTTCCGCAAGGGCATCGACGAGTCGCTGCTGACCTACCTCGACGCCGGGCGCATCGGCGAAGGCGAAGGCGCGCGCGCGGTCGCGCTGCACGCGCGCACCGCCGCGCAACTCTACTCGGGCGAGGCCGACTGGGCCGCGATCGCGACGCTGAAGGAGCACGTGCGCGGCGTGCCCGTGCTGGGCAACGGGGACGTGTTCGAGGCGTGGGACGCGCTTCGCATGCTGCGCGAGACCGGCTGCGACGGCGTCGTCGTCGGCCGCGGCTGCCTCGGGCGGCCGTGGTTGTTCGGCGAACTGTGCGCGGTGCTGACCGGCGAGGAGCCGCCGCCGCCGCCGGACCTCGGCGGCGTGCTCGACACGCTGCGCACGCACGCGCGGCTGCTCGCGGCGTTCTTCGGCGAGAAGCACGGCCTGCAGCAGATCCGCAAGTTCACCGGCTGGTACCTGAAGGGCTTCCCCGGGGTGCGCAAGAAGCTGCCGGCGCTGCACCTCGTCAAGACGCTGGACGAACTCGACGCGCTGCTCGCCGACCTGCCGCGCGACGTGCCGTATCCCGAGGTCGCGCTGCGCGCGCGGCGCTGCAAGGACGGCCGCACGCAGACCGTGTCGCTGCCCGAGGGGTTCCTCGACGCCGCCGACGAGGATCTGGTGCTCGAGGATCCAGAGCACGTCGACGGCGGCTGACGCGCCGGTGCCGGCTCGTCGATGACGGCCCTCCGATGCCGGGGCGCGGCCGCCGGTCCGCGGCGGCGTCAGCCCTGCGCGTCCGGACCGCCGGCGAGGCGCTCGAGCCGGCGGCCGTACTCGGCGAGCACGTCCGCGACCACGGCCGCTCCGGCGGCATCGTGCCGCGCGTCCCCGGCCAGGAGCTCGAGGGCTTCGGCGACCCCCTCGCGCAGCGCCAGGTCGAGCCGGCG
>CALKYL010000350.1 GCA_938003515.1 uncultured bacterium | reverse complement strand
GTGGTCGCTCCGGACCCGTGGCAGGCGCTGCGCGGCCGGGCGGAAAGCGCTTGACTGCAAGCCGGCAGCCATCAAGATGCGGGCGCCCGTCGGGTAATTGTCCGGCCATACCGTAATTGGACAGGTTGCGGCTCGGTGCCATGGGCGATCCGAAGTAACGCGTATTTAAACACTTGCCAATGCCGGCCGCCAAGCGCTCTAATTCTGCGAAGCGTACATCAAAAGCCAAGCCCGCCGCGGCGCGGGCCGCCGCGGCGCGTGCGCTGGCCGGCGCGCTGCCCAAAAAGATCGCCTTGGCCGGTGGGGGCTATTGCCTGTATGCGCCGCGCTTCCCTCGCTTCCTGACGGCGCCGGGCTTCGCCGACGAGGCGAACATCTCGAGCGCGCTCGTGCCGTCGGTGTTCTTCCTGTCGTTCCTCGACGCCGGGCACCCGATGACGACGATCTGCGGATCGTTCGAGATGCAGGACGGCTGTGCGGTGCTGACGCACCAGGCCGCCGACGGCGTCACGATCGTCGAGCGCCGCTTCGTCACGCAGGACGACCGCTTCGTCTGCGAGCTCGAGCTGCAGAACGGCGGCAAGGACGATCGCGAACTCACGGTCGTGCTGTGGACGACGACGGATCCCGAGGGCGAGCCGGTCTCCCTCGAAGGCGACAGCTTCCGCATCCGCCGCCCGCTCGGCGCGGCCGGGCAGCCGCCGGTCCCGGCCGACATCCACTACTCGAGCCCGGACAGCAAGGGCGCGCGCTGCCTGCAGGCGTTCTTCGCCGAAGGCGGCAGCGACCTGCCCGCCTACGAAGAGACGCCGTGGTTCGACATGGCCGGGTTGCCGACGCCGCGCGCCAAGCGGCCTGTCGAGAAGCCGAGCCCGATCGTCGCCGGCTCGCGCGTCTACGCGGGGCTGTTCCGCCCCGTGCCGCTCAAGGCCGGCGCCAAAGCGCAGCACCGCTTCGAGGCGAACGTCGTCTTCAAGGGCAAGGGGCTCAACTTCCGCGCCCGCCGTCCGGATCCGAAGGACGAGAACGGCTGGCGCGCGTTCTGGGAAGGCGTGCCGAAGTTCGAGTGCGACGACAAGGCGATCGAGCGCGTCGTCCGGCACCGCTTCGAGCTCCTGCACCTGCTGCGTCAGCCGCACGGCGCCGGCCTCTACTCGTCGCCCGCGGTCTGCGAGGGCAACGGCCCGTTCCACGTGCCGACGAGCTTCAGCGCGCCCGCGATCATGCGCGAGGCGCGGTGGCTGCAGGATCCGGGCTACGCGCGCGGCTGCCTCAAGCTGTTCTTCGACAACCTGCTCTACAACGGGCAGGTGCCGGGCCGCGTCTACATGACCGGCACCGACGCGAACGACTTCTACCACGCCGACTGGGGCGGCGGGTTCGAGGCGCTGGACGCCATCCACAACGACAAGGCGACCAAGAAGGCCGTCCTGATGGCGATGCAGCGCTACGTGAAGTGGGTCGGCAACAACCGCGACCCCGAAGGCAGCGGGTTGACCGACATCGTCAACCACTTCGAGGCGGGCCAGGAGTTCTCGCGGCGCTACACGGTCGTCGACGCCAAGGCCGACCGCGCCGTCGAGTTCACCGAGCAGTTCCGCCTGAAGGGCATCGACGCCTCCGTCTTCCGCTACCGCCTCGTCAAGTGGCTGCACGCCGTCGCCGAGGAGATCCAGGAGAAGGCGATGGCCAACCGGTTCCAGGCGGAGGTCGAGGTCATCCTCGACACCGTGCGCAAGAAGATGTGGGACGAGAAGTCCGGCATGTTCATGGATCTGGACCCGTCGAGTCGGCGCAAGACCAACGTGCGTGCCGCGGTCGGCTTCTACCCGCTCGCGACCGACATCCCGAACCAGAAGCAGGTCGAGAGCATGCTCGACCTCTTGTCGGCCCGCGATCAGTTCTGGGCGAAGTACCCGGTGCCGAGCATCGCGATGAGCGACTCGACCTTCGACGCCGCGGGGCGGTGGAAGGGCACGCGCAAGGGCTCGCCCTGGAACGGTCGCGTCTGGCCGGTCGTCAACTCGCACGTGCTCGAGGGGCTGACCTACTGGGCCGAGCGCGGCAACAAGAAGGCGCAGCGCCTCGCCAGCGAGCTGCTCAAGCGGACCATCGCGATGATGAGCGGGGAGCTCGAGGGCGTCGAGGTCGCGAACTCGCTCGAGCACTACAGCTCGGAGACCGGGCTCGGCTCGCGCTACCGCGGCGTCGACCTGCACCTCAACGCGTTCGTGCTCGACAACGTGTTCCGCATCGCCTGCGGGTTCGCGATCCGCTACGGCGAGGTCCAGGACGACCCGATCGGCGACGCCGTCGACTTCCGGCTGCAGGGCATGCCGCTCGGAAACAAGCTCTACGACGTCGACCGAAAGAACGGCAAGCTGCGCGTGCAGCTGCAGTAGTCGCGCGCGGGGCACGACCGTGGCTATGTTCACGCCGTGACCACGATCGACGACGTGCGCGCCGCGGCCGAACGGATCCGCGGGCACGTGCACCGCACGCCGGTGATGACCTCGGCGACGCTCGACCGCGAGCTCGGAGCGCGGGTGTTCGCGAAGTGCGAGAACCTGCAGAGGGTCGGCGCCTTCAAGGCGCGCGGCGCGTGCAGCGCCGTCTTCGCGCTCGACGACGCCACGGCGGCGCGGGGCGTGGTCACGCACAGCAGCGGCAACCACTCGGCGGCGCTGGCCTGCGCGGCGCGGACGCACGGCGTGCCGGCCTACGTCGTCCTGCCGCAGACCGCGCCGCCGGTGAAGGTCGACGCGGTGCGTGGCTACGGCGCGGAGATCCGCTTCTGCGCGCAGTCGGAGCGCGAGGCGACGTGCGCCGCGTGGCAGCGCGAGACCGGTGCGACGCTCGTGCATCCGTTCGAGGACCCGCGGGTCATCGCCGGCCAGGGCACGGCGGCGCTCGAGCTGTTCGAGGACGTGCCCGGCCTCGACGTCGTCATCGCGCCCGTCGGGGGCGGCGGCCTGTGCGCCGGCACCGCGGTCGTCGCCCGGGCGCTGCGACCCGACGCGCGCGTGCTTGCCGCCGAGCCCGCCGCGGTCGACGACGCGGCGCGCTCGCTGGCGACCGGGGTGCGCCAGCCGCGCGTCGAGCGGCCCGAGACGTGGGCCGACGGACTGCTGACCGCGCTCGGCGAGCCGAACTTCGCGCTGCTGCGGCGCCACCGGGTCGAGGTCGTGACCGTCTCGGAGCCGGCGATGCTCGCCGCCGCGCGCTTCTTCCTCGAGCGCATGAAGATCGTCGTAGAGCCGAGCTGCGCGACCGTGCTCGCGGCGCTGCGCGCGATCGCGCCGGAGCTGCGCGGCCGCCGCATCGGCATGATCCTCAGCGGCGGCAACACCGATCTCGCCTGGCTCGCGGCGGCGCGGGCTCAGACGACGACGTAGCGCGCCCCGTACAGGGCCACGACGGTCACGATCGGCAGCACGATGACGGCCGCGAGCCGCGCCATGCCGATCGGTTGCCAGCGTCCCTCGACGAAGCGCGGCCGGCCGGGGATCGCGTCGACCAGGCAGCCGATGCCGGCGTCGGGGTCGTGCAGCACCGGCCGCGCGACCGACGCGTCGAAGTGTTCGGCGAGGTGGCTTCGTTCGCGGACGGTGCGCTCGGCGCCGGCCGCGTCGACGAACCGGAAGGTCAGAAGGTAGACGCGCGCGCCGTTGATCCTGGTCGACGTCGGCTGTCTGTCGGTCAGGATCCCCCACGCAGCCCGCCCGTTGCGCAGCAGGTGCAGCCGCCGCCGCGCGCCGCGGATCCCGACCGCGAGCAGCACCGCGCCGACCAGCGGGAAGACCAGCACGAACGCCGTCCAGGCCGGGAACGGCGCCGTCTGGAGCCCGGGCACGCGGGCCGTCTCCGGATCGCCGATCGCGTATTCGACCGGGAGGCGCGCGCCGACCTCGGGGAGGTCACGGAGTGACGTCGTGTAGGCGCTGCCCTCGCGGCGCTCGCCGTCCGCGAGGTACGAGAACGTCACGCGGTGAACCTGTCGATCGTCGTGCCGCATGTTGGTCGGCTCGCACGCGACGACCTCGCCCTCGACCGCGGCGAACTCGGCCGCGAAGCGCAGCGACGTCGCGAGCTCCGAGTTGCCGACGAAGACCGTCGCCAGGAACCCGCCGAACGCCAGCAGGCACCAGCCGATCGTGGTCGGCACGCCCCCCAGCAGCACGCGCAGCCGGAGCGACGCGGGCACGTGGCGCGGCGGCGGGTCGAGCGGGGGATCCGCGGGCATGGCCGCACGATAGCGGCCGCGGGTCCGGCGTCTCAGTCCCGTCCGGCGCCGGCGAGCACGCGCAGCAGGTCCGTCGAGGAGACGAGGCCGCGCAGCTTGCCGCGCTCGAGCACGAGCACGCGGTGCACCTCGGCGTCGACCATGCGCTTCGCGACCTGCGCGAGCGTCGCGGCCGGAGCGACCGAGACGAGGTCCTGGGTCATGACGTCGGCGGCGCACGCGCCGCTCGCGGGCCGGTCGAACGCCACCTGCTCGGTGTCGTCGACGCCGCTGTCGAAGACCTCCACGTCGGCGTCCTCGGGCAGATCCCCGTCCTCGGCGCGGTGCCGCGCGAGGTCCCGCAGCGACAGCACGCCGAGCACGGCGCCGGCGTCGTCGACCACGGGGGCGCCGCTGATGCGCGCCTCGGCCAGCACGCGTTCGGCCTCGCGCAGGGAGTCGCTCGCGCGCACCGTGATCACCGACTGCTGCATCACGTCCGCGGCGCTCAGGTCGAACGGGTCCGGTCGGCGGCGGGAGCGGGTCGTCTTCTGGGCTGGCATCGGTTCGTCCTCCTGCTTCGGAACCGCTCCTGGTACACACTTCTTTCGCCGCGCGCGGTAGGTGGCCCTTGTGCGCATGGCCACGTGGCCGCGGGCCGGCGACCCTGTGCAACAGCGGAGAACCAAATGCCTGGCATCGTCCTGACCTCGGATCTGTCGAAGGAGTCCCAGCGTGCGTTCGAGCCCGTGCGCGAGCTCGCCGAGCGCCTGGATCTGGACATCACCCTGGTCGCCGTGCTCGAGGACCTTCCGTTCGAGCCGACCGCGGGCAGCCTGATGGCCGTCTATCCCGACCGGCAGCAGCTGCGCGCCGACTGGGAGAAGGAGCTGAAGACCCTGGCCGCGAAGCTCGGCGGCCGCTGCAAGCGGGCGGAGGTCCTCGACGCGGCAGACGTGCCCCAGGCGATCGTCGACTTCGCGAAGAAGCACAAGGCCGACTACGTCGCGATGGCGACGCACGGCCGGTCCGGCCTGCGCCGGCTGCTGCTCGGGTCGGTCGCCGAGGTCGTCGTGCGCCACGCGCACGTGCCCGTCGTGCTCTATCCGCCGCCCGCGTGAGCGCGTGCGTCGGCGCGCCGCCAGTCGTGGTAGCGGTGCACGACGACGGCGGTCGCCAGCACCGGCAGCACGAGGTTGACGATCGGCAGCGGCATCAGCAGCGCGAGCGCGACGCCGGTGGCGAAGCACTCGACGCGGTGGCGTCGCCGCAGCGCGTCCGCCTCGGCCGGGGCGACGCGGCGCATCGCGACGAGCTCGACGTATTCGCGGCCGACGAGCCAGCCGTTGACGACGAGCCACGCGACGGCGTAGACGGGCGGCACGAGCAGCAGCACCAGCAGCAGCGCGTTGGCGGCCAGCAGCACCACCAGGAAGCGAACGCTGACCGCGATCCCCTGGA
The DNA here is from genome assembly GCA_938003515.1 of uncultured bacterium. Next base: position 1,990 of record CALKYL010000350.1, on the reverse strand, counting down.
CGAACGGCAGGCCCTTCGCGGCCGGCAGCTCCGGGTAGTGCCGGCGCTCGACCAGCGCCGCGACGTGTTCGAGGAACAGTCCGACGAACGCGCCGGCGACCAGCGGGAACGTCACCCATGCGAGCGCGAAGGTCGCGATCCCGCCGAGCACGCCGACCACGGTCGTCGCGAGCCACGTGTCGCCGAACCAGTGCAGCAGCGCGAAGTCGATGCCGAGCCACAGCAGCACGAAGCACAGAGCGCTCAGCAGCGCGCACGCGCCGAGCACGCCGAGGATCGGGCCGCTGAACAGCTGCGCCAGCGCGAGTGCGATCGCCCTCGCCATCGCGCGCCGCTCAGTGCGTCGCGCTGCCGACCAGCGCCTCGATCGCGAGCCGTTCCTTCGGCACCGCCTCGGAGAGCACTTCGCGACCCGAGCGCGTGCAGACGACGTCGTCCTCGATGCGCACGCCGCCGAAGCCGCGCCGGCTGTTCATGCCGAGGAAGCGCTCGACGGTGGAGAAGTCGACCTGGCTCCGGAACTGCTTCTTGAACGAGGCGTCGCGCAGGATCGCCGGCACGAAGTAGATGCCGGGCTCGATCGTGACGCACATGCCGGGCTCGAGGGCGACGTCGAGCCGCAGGTTGCGGGTGCCGAACTGCTCGCTGCGGCTGCGGCCCGGCGCGTACGCGACGCGGTCGCCGAAGCCCTCCATGTCGTGCACGTCGAGCCCGAGCAGGTGGCCGACGCCGTGCGGGAAGAACAGCGCGTGGGCGCCGCTCTCGACCAGCCCGTCGGGATCGCCGCGCAGGATGCCGAGCTGCGCGAGGCCGTCCGCGAGGATGCGGCACGAGACCATGTGCACGTCGCGGTAGCGCGCGCCCGGCGCCACCGCCTCGATCGAGGCCTGCTCGGCCGCGAGCACGACGTCGTAGACGTCGCGGGCCTCCGCCGAGAACCGCCCCGACACCGGCCACGTGCGCGTGACGTCGGCGCAGTAGCCGCTCGGCAGCTCGGCGCCGCCGTCGAGCAGCACGAGGTCGCCGTCCTTCAGCAGGTTGCCGTGGTCGTGGTTGTGCAGCACTTCGCCGCGCACGCTGAGGATCGTGTTGTAGGCCGGCACGCAGCCGTGCCGCGCGAAGGTGCCCTCGACGTGGCCGACGAGCTCCTGCTCGTAGATGCCCGCGCGCGTCTTCGCCATCGCCAGCGTGTGCGCGTCGCGCGTGATCGCGGCCGCCTGCCGCATCTCCGCGAGCTCCTCGGGCGACTTGTGGTTGCGCAGCTTCGCGATCGCGGCGACGAGGTCTTCGTCGCCGATGCGGTCCGCGTCGAAGAAGTCGAGCTGTTCGCCCGAGATCGCCGTCGCCTCCGCCGTCGCGCGCGGGTCGGCGACGGCGAGCGTGCGCAGCTTGCGCCGGCCGACCCGCTTCTTGACGAGTTTCGCGAGGTCGCTGCGCTTCTCGACGGCGTTGACGCCGAGGCCGCGCTTCATGTCGGCGAAGCTCGGCACCGGGCCGTGCCACAGCGCGTCCTCCTGGGTGCGCTCGTCGAGGAACAGGGTCACCGAGTCGTCCTTCGGGTCGAACAGCGCGGCGGCGTTGGGCTCCGGGTTCGGGAAGAAGAACAAGAAGGAGCTGTCGGCCCGGAACGGGCTCCAGTTCGCCGGGTAGTTGCGGGAGATCCAGCCGCCGGCCATCAGCAGGACGGGGGTCTCGATCGCGCCGAGGAACTGCCGGCGGCGCTGCTTGTAGTGCGAGGAACTCGGCATGGCCGCGCGAGCGTAGGGGACCGCCGCGCCGGGCAGAACGACCGGGCCGGGAGTTTCCCGCGCACGAGGCGCGTCGCAGCGCCGCCACCGCCTGCTCGCTCCCGATGAAGCCCCAAAGCCTCGCACTGTTCTTCTTCGTCGCCGCTCTCGCCCTGGTCGCCTGGCTCGCGCTGCGCGGCGGCGACCCCGTCGCGCCCGCCGACGCGCCGTCGGCGACCGGGACCGCCGCAGCTGGGTCGGGC
>CALKYL010000349.1 GCA_938003515.1 uncultured bacterium | reverse complement strand
GGTCGAGCGGCGTGCGCGGCAGGTCGGGGTCGCGGTCGACGAACCGTTCCGGGTCCGCGATGATCTCGGCCTTCAGTTCGCCCTCGAGGTGCGCGGCGTTGATCGCCTCGCTGACCAGCCGGTAGACGCCGCGGTAGTCCCGGTCGTCGCCGAGCGCTTCGCGGTCGAGCGTGCCCGCGTCGAGCAGGTCGACCAGCTGGCCGTAGAGGCACGACTCCGACAGCGAGAACAGCGTGTTGAGGAACACCCAGCGGGGCTCGCCGAGGTCGACCCAGACCTGGCTGTAGGCCCGCCGCTGGGCGTCGTGCGGCAGCCGCGCGCTGCCGTGCGCCGCCTGGGTCACGTAGCCGAAGCGGTTGGCCTTGACGATGTTGCCGAGCTCGAGATCGAGGATCAGGCCGCGCGCGAACAGGTCCGGCTGGAAGCGCAGCGCACGCACCGGCAGGCCGCGCTCGAGCAGCCGCTGCTGCACGTGCGCGTAGGCCCGCTCCTCCCACGCCCGCTCGTCGTAGTGCACGAGCGTGTAGTCCATGTCGAAGCCGACCGCCCGGATCGACCGCATGTTGAGCGTGCGGTTGCAGAACACCCGCCGCTCGGGCGCGGGGGACCACGGGCTCGGGCCGCTCGTCATGGCAGGCGTTGTAGCAGGATCGCCGGCGCGTTCCGCCCGGTGGCAGCGATCGTTGGCCCGCGCCGCCGTTGCCTCGCGGGCGCGGTAGACTACCCGGTCCGATGTCCTGGTCCCCGCGACTCCCGGCACGAGCGGCGGTCGCCGCGCTGCTGCTCCCGCCGCTCATGCTGCTGGGCGGGTGTGGCGCCGGGCTGATCACCGGCATCGCCGCCAGCGACGGCGGCGGCGGCTCGGGCGAGGTGACCGCGCCGGAGCTGTCGGTGGCGCCCGTCTTGCCCCTCGTGCCGCCGGCCGGCGAGAGCCGCAGCGTCGTCGTCACCAACGCGCAGCTCGCCGGCGCCGCGCGGCTCGAGGTGCGGCTGGAGGCCCTCTCCGTGGTCGTGCCGCAGCGCGAGCCGTCGGCCTCGGCGCAGGGCAGCTCGACGCTGATCACGTTCGTGCTCGACACCGCGCCGATCGTCGCGGCGGTCGGGGACCCGACACAGGCGGACGTTCCGGGCGCGCTGAGCGTCTGGGTCGACGGCCGACAGGTGGCCGCGCCGGTGCCCGTCGAGCTCGCGCGCCAGCCGCGCGAGTCGCTCGTGCTGCCGCCGGGGGAGTCGCAGCGCCTCCTGTCGCCGCTCGGCGAGCGCGTCGCGATCCGCGTCGACGGCCTGCGCAGCACGACGCCGGGCGAGCTGCAGGTGCTGGTCACGACGCCGGACCCCGACGTCGTCGCGATCGGCGGCGAGCCTGCGACGATCACGCGTCTCGCGACCGAGATCGCCTTCGAGCCGCCGAACGGGTCCGCGCCGGTTGTGTCGGCGTTCGTGCCGGGCAGCACCTTCCCGGTCGGCGCCGAGATCGTCGTGCGCGACTTCGTCGCGGGCCAGTCGACGACGGTCGACAACGCGTACTACCGGCCCGACGTCGTGCTGGCGCTGCCGAGCCAGGGGCCGACGACCGGCGGCACGCTGGTCACGCTGATCGGCACCGCGCTCGTGCCCCACGACTTCACCGCCGGCACGGCGCCGGCGCCGTTCGACTTCGACGCGGTGCGGCTGTCGTTCTCGAAGGGCGGCCGGGTGACCAACCTCGCGCCGGTCGACTTCCGCGTCGGGGAGTCGGACAGCGACCGGCTCGTGTTCACGATGCCGCCCTCGCCCGACGGCCGGCCGGACCAGGTCGACATCGTGCTTCGCGTCGACCTCGGCGCCGCGACGGCGACGGTGACCGCGAGCCGGGTGTTCCTGTTCGCCAACCCGGACCCGTTCTTCGGGCCGCGCGGCGCGGTGCTCGACCAGGCGCCCGTCGCGGTGAGCCCGATCAAGCTCGACAACGCGCCGAGCACGACCGAGGCGCCGGACTTCGCGGTGCTGACGGATCGGGGCGGCGTCGGCTTCCTGCAGCTCCTGCTCGCGCAGCAGAACGGCATGTTCCAGCCGTTCGCCGCGGCGCGGCAGATCGGCGACCACGAAGTCGCGGCCGAGCGCGGTCCGCGCGACCTCTGCGTCGGCGACTTCGACGGCGACGCGATCCCGGATCTGTTCATCGTCAACGAGGGCGCGACCACGGCCCTGCACCACGTCGTGCTCGGCCAGGAGCGACCCCTGCCGCCGCTCGGCGTCGTGCACCGGATCGCTGCGTCGCCCGGCTCGTATCGCGCGCGCGTCGCCGACTTCGACGGCGACCAGCTCCCCGACGTGCTGCTGGTGCCCGGTCCGAACGCGCCCGCCGGGCTGCGGCCGCACGTGCTGCTCGCGCGGCCGCTCGGGCCCGGCCAGCCGGCGTTCGCGCCGCCGGTGGTCGTGCCCGTGCGCGACCTGCCGTACGAGGCGTTCGAGGTCGCGGACCTCGACGGCGACGGACCGCTCGACGTCGCCGTCGTCAGCGGCACGGAGCTGCGCCTCGACGTCGCCTACGGCAACGGCGACGGCACCTTCGCGCCGGCCGTGCCGCTGGACTTCTCGATCGCCGGCTACACGCCGGACCCCGAGTCCGCCGCGGTCGGCCTGCACGCGTGCCGGGACGGCGCCCGGCAGTCGCTCGGCCTCGTGCTCGCCGGCCTGCTGAGCAGCTTCGGCAACGGGCCGACGAAGCCGACGATCACGCTGCTGCGCCAGAACGCGCCGCGCGTCTACGACCCGCCGGTGCAGCCGCCGGTCGGGCCGGATCCCTCGACGACGCCGCCGGTCGAGCCGATCGGGATGTCGATGGCGAGCAACCTCGACGCCGCCGGGCCGATCGAGCTCGTCGTCGCGATGCGCGACGACCCGCAGCTGATCTCGCTCGGCATGCTGCAGCTCGGGCCCGACCGCTTCGAGCCGGTCGGCAGCAGCATCGAGGGCGGCGTGCTGACCAGCGCGGAGGCGCCGCTGCAGATCCGCGCCCTCGCGTTCGACACGGCGTTCCCGGCGACGCAGCCGTCGGGCGAGGCGAAGGCGGTGTTCATCGTGCACGAGGTCGTCGTCGACGGAGTGCGGGAGAAGCGGCTCTCGACCCGGCTGGTCGCCACGGCGCAGCCCGGGCAGCCGCTGCTGCTCCCTCCCGACGCCGGCGGCGAGGTCGGCTTCGGCATCGAGCGCGTCGTGGCGGGGGACTTCGGCGAGATCAGCGTCGCCGGGTCGGGCGCTGTGCGCGACCTCGCGCTGACGCGCGCGCCCGGCATGGGCAACGACGAGGAGATCGTGCTGGTCGTCAACGACGGCTTCGGCGGCTTCCCCGAGATCGGCAGCCGCATGGCCTACGGCGGCCTCCTGCCGAGCTCGGTGACGCTGGTGCCGGCGCCGGCCGGCGTCGTCGACGGCCTCGCGTTCTGCGCGCGCGACACGTCGCTCGGCTTCTGGCAGAACGACCCCGCCGGCCCGGCCGTGCAGACGCCGGACGCGGTCACGACGCCGTTGCGCGCGGTGCTGCCGAGCCCTTGGAACGCGCTCGACGTCGACGGCGGCACGACGGCGCAGGTCGCCGACGTCGACGGCGACGGCGTCGACGACCTGGTCGTGCTGCTGTCGTTCGCCGTCGCGGCGCCGGGCCCCGGCGACTCGTATCTCGCGCTCCTGCGCGGCCGGCCGGCGGCGCCGCCCGGCGAGTTCCCCTTCGTGCTGCCGACGACGCTCACGCCCGTGCACGGCAACGCGTCGTCGTTCGCGATCGGCGACTTCGTCTCGGCGTCGGGCACGCCGGTGCTCGAGCTCGCGGTGGCGATCCCGGTCGGCACGACGCCGAACGCCCTCGACGGCAACCACGTGCGCTTCTTCCGCTACGCGCCCGGAGCCACCGCTGCCGACGACCGCTTCGTGCCGAGCGCCGCCGCCGGCGGCCCGCAGGCGCTGCTCGCCGGCAGCGGGCCCACGCGCCTCGCGGCCGCCGACCTCGACCGCGACGGCTCGGTCGACCTCCTGGTCGCGTGTCGCGGCGACAGCACGCTGCGCCTGTTCCGCAACACCGGCGCCGCCGGGGCGGGCGGCGAGGTCGCGGTCGATGCGTTCGTCGAAGGGCTGTCGTCGCCGGAGCTGCTCGCCGTCGGCGAACCGACGCTGCTGCAGCTCGCCGACGTCAACGGCGACGGCAACCTCGACGCGGTCGCGTTCGTCGAGTTCACGTCCGCGGTCACCGGCCTGCGCAGCACGTCGATCGGCACCTACCTCAGCTCCGGCGCCGGCGACTTCGACGGCCCGCGCTTCGCCTCGGCGACGCGCACCGGCGACCGCGACGCGCGCTTGTTCGGCGACCTCGGCGACTGGAACCGCGACCGCGTGCCCGACCTGCTGCTGGGGTGGTCCGCGATCGGCAACCAGAACCTGCGGGTGCTGTTCGGCGGCACGCGGTAGCGCACGCGGGGCCGTGTGCCTATCGTCGCGCGGCCATGAGTCTCTCGTCCCGTTCGAACCGCGGCCGGCGCGCCGCGGCGACGCCGCTGAACGTCGCGATGGTCGGCCACGCCTTCATGGGCCGCGCGCACGGCAACGCCTACCGTCAGGCCAACCGTTTCTTCGACCTGCCGCGCACCGTCGTGCCGGCGGTGGTCGTCGGCCGCGACGAGAAGCGCGCCGCCGCGGCGGCGAAGCAGCTCGGCTTCGCGCGTTCGACGATCGACCTCGACGCCGTGCTCGCCGACCCCGACGTGCACGTCGTCGACGTCGCGACGCCGAACGACAGCCACTTCCGCATCGCGATGGCGGCGCTGCGCGCGCGCAAGCACGTGCTGTGCGAGAAGCCGCTCGCGATGACGCTGCACGAGGCGAAGGCCATGGCGCAGCTGGCGAAGAAGATGCGCGTGCGCGTCGGCCTGTGGCACAACTACCGCCGCGCGCCGGCGACGGCGCTCGCGGCCCGCATGCTGCAGCGCGGGGACCTGGGCGAGGTCCGGCAGGTCCGCGCCGTCTACCTGCAGGACTGGCTCGCGGATGCGAAGGTGCCCGCGAGCTGGCGCACGAGCAGGAAGCACTGCGGCAGCGGCGCGCACGGCGACCTGAACGCGCACCTGATCGACCTGACGCGCGCGCTGACCGGCCTCGAGTTCGACGCCGTCTGCGGCGTGCAGCAGACGTTCACGAAGCGCCGGCCGGCGGGCCGCGGGCGCACCGAGAAGGTCGACGTCGACGACGCCTTCTGCTTCCTCGCGAAGTTCCGCGGCGGCGCGATCGGCACCTACGAGGCGACCCGCGTGGCGCCCGGGCGGAAGAACTTCAACTGCATCGAGGTCTCCTGCACCGACGGCTCGCTGCGCTGGAACCTCGAGCGCATGAACGAGCTCGAGGTCTTCACGACGGCCGACCCCAAGGACGGCCAGGGCTTCCGCACGATCATGTGCATGGACGCGGCGCACCCGTACGCGGCCAACTGGTGGCCCGACGGCCACATCGTCGGCTACGAGCACACGTTCGTGCACCACGTCGCCGACTTCGTCACCGCCGTCGCCGAGGACCGGCCGTTCGCGCCGGACTTCGACGACGGGGTCGCGGTGCAGGCCGTGCTCGACGCCGCGCTGCAGTCGGCCCGCAGCGGCTCGTGGGAGAAGGTCTCCCGGTGACGTCACCGAATCCGACGAACGAGGAGCTCGAACGATGATGAAGGGTCCCGGCATCTTCCTGGCGCAGTTCATGAGCGACGAGGCGCCGCTCAACGCGTTCGCGACGGCGTGCAAGTGGGCGGCGGATCTCGACTACACCGGCGTGCAGGTGCCGTCGTGGGACGCGCGCTGCATGGACCTCGCGAAGGCCGCCGAGAGCAAGGCCTACTGCGACGAGCTCAAGGGCACCGCGCAGGCGGCCGGCTTGGACATCAGCGAGCTGTCGACGCACCTGCAGGGCCAGCTCGTCGCCGTGCATCCGGCGTACGCGTCGATGTTCCAGGTGTTCGCGCCGGCCGAGGTCGACACGCCGCAGGCGATGTGCGAGTGGGGCACCGAGCAGGTCAAGCGCTGCCTCAAGGCGAGCCAGCACCTTGGGCTCACGGTCATGCCGACGTTCTCGGGCGCGCTGTTGTGGCACACGGTCTATCCGTGGCCGCAGCGGCCGGCCGGACTCGTCGAGGAGGGCTTCAAGGAGCTGGCGCGGCGGTGGCGGCCGATCCTCGACTACGCCGACGAATGCGGCGTCGACTGCGCGTTCGAGGTGCACCCCGGCGAGGACCTGCACGACGGCGCGAGCTACGAGCTGTTCCTCGAGCACGTCGACCAGCACCCGCGCGCGTGCCTGCTCTACGACCCGAGCCACTTCGTGCTGCAGCAGCTCGATTACCTCGACTACATCGAGCGCTACCACGAGCGCATCAAGGCGTTCCACGTCAAGGACGCCGAGTTCCGTCCGAACGGCCGCACCGGCGTGTACGGCGGCTACCAGAAGTGGCAGGACCGCGCCGGCCGCTTCCGCTCGCTCGGCGACGGCGAGGTCGACTTCGCCAGCATCTTCACGCTGCTGACGAAGCACGGCTACGACGGCTGGGCGGTGCTCGAATGGGAGTGCTGCTTCAAGGACAGCCAGCAGGGCGCCGAGGAGGGGGCGGGCTTCATCCAGGCGCACATGATCACGCCGCCGTCGCGCGCCTTCGACGACTTCGCCGGCGGCGACGTCGACCGGACCGCGATCCGCCGCGCGCTCGGCCTCGAGTAGGCCTACCTCGCCTTCGCGCGCTCGCCGCCCCCGCCCGCCGCGGCGTCGGTGTCCGGCAGCGCGGCGAGCCCCTGCAGCGCCAGCACCGCCATCGCGGTCGCGTAGACGCGGCCGCCGTTCGCGCCCCAGGGGTCGACCGGATCCCACGAGCCGGCGGCCGCGCCGTCCGCGCGCTGGCTGTCGACCAGCGCGCCGACCAACGCCTCGCCCCAGGCACGCTGCGGTTCGCCGCCGACCCGGCGCAGCGCTTCGGTCCCGAAGAACCAGTAGCAGTAGTCGACGTGGCCGGTGTCCGGCTGCCACACCGGCGGCTTGGCGAGCACGAGGCCGACCGCGTCGGCGAGGATCGGCGCCGCCTCCTCGTCGAGGCCGAGCGCGCGGCGGCACAGGATGGCCGCGGCCGTCATCGCCTCGCCGAGCTCCGGCGGAAACTGCTTCGCGTTCTTCACGTTGCGCGACGACGGCTCGCCGGCGCGGCTGTAGCCGGTGCGGCCCTTCTGGTCGGTTACCTGATCGAGCCAGGTCGCGACCAGCTGGAGCGCCTGCCGGTTTACCTCGAGGCACAGTTAGTGCCCAGCGAGATACGACAGCGTCGCCCACGTCGTGACCGACGTGTCGTTGTCGTTGTCGCGCGGCATGTAGCGCCAGACCGAGTACGGGTTGCGGTGCCGTTCGAGGTAGCCGATCGCCGCCTGGGCGGACTCGCGCAGCGCGGCGTCGCCGGTCGCCGCGGCCGTCGCGCACAGCCCGAGCGTGCCGATCGCGTGGCCGTAGACGAAGTCGTGGGCGGCCGCCTCGCCGAGCAGGCCGTCGTTCTCGCGCTGCTGCTTGGTCAGCCACGACGCGCCGCGCAGCATCGCGAGCCGGCGCGGATCGCCGTTGCCGGCGACGCCCCTGCGCGCCAGCGCGAACAGCGCGAGGCCGGTCAGCGCGACGTCGTTGGTCGCGCCGCCGGGGCCGTCGGTCGGCTGATCGCCGTCGTGCGTCATGAACCCGTCGGCGTTCCACCGGCCGTCCTTGTCCTGGTGCGCGAGCAGCCACTGCAGGCCGAGCTCGATCGCCGGCCGCGCCGCCGGGAAGGCCGCGGGCCCGGGGTCTGCGGCGCGCCCGACGAACAGGACCGGCTGCGGGTCGATCGCGTGCTGGGTCGCGGCGGAGGAGGGGACGGCGCCCGCGGCGGCGGCCGCGAGCGCGAGGCGGGGGAGC
>CALKYL010000348.1 GCA_938003515.1 uncultured bacterium | reverse complement strand
GGCGAACCGCGGCTGGCGTGTCAGCGAGGACAGGAGCAGGACGACGAGCGCGGCCTTCATGCCGGCGATCCTAGCGGCGCGGCGGGGCACCTTGGTGCCGCGTCGGACCCCGGCTAGACTCCGGCCATGTCCGGTGCGCCGAGCACGTCGCTGCGGCTCGTGGCCGGGGCGGCGCTGTGCCTCCTCGCGGGGGCCGCGTTCGGCTCGTGGTGGAGCGCGCCGCCCGAGCGGCTGTGGCACGACCGGCCCGCGGCGGCGCCGGAGACGGCGCCCTTGCTGCCGTCGTTCCGCGACGTCGTCGAGCAGGTCGGCCCCGCGGTCGTCACCGTGCGCGCGACGCTGCCGGACGAAGTGGCGCCGCCCGGCGAACCGCTCGCCGCGCCGGACGCCGCCGCGCCCGCGGCGGACGCCGACCCGACGCTCGTGCCCAGCGCCGCCAATCCCGTGTTCGCGCCGCGGCCCGGCCACCGCAACGGCCCGGGCTTCGTCGTGCACGAACGCGGCCTGGTGCTGACCAGCCGGCACGTCGTGCTGGGCGCGTCCGCCATCGAAGTGCTGTCGCCGCAGCACGGCCGGCTGGCCGCGGACCTCGTCGGGGAGGACCCGGCGACCGACCTCGCGCTGCTGCGGCTGGTGTCGCCGCCGCCGGGGCTGCCGGCGCTGGCGCTCGGCAGCAGCGAGGACCTGCGCGCCGGCGACTGGATCGTCGCGGTCGGCAACCCGTTCGGCTTCTCGCGCACGGTGACCGCCGGCGTCGTGAGCTTCGTCGGCCGGCACCTGCAGCACTCGGACTTCGGCGTCACCAGCGACTTCCTGCAGATCTCGGCGCCGATCAACCCCGGCAGCTCCGGGTGTCCGGTGCTCGACGTGCGCGGCCGCGTCGTCGGCGTGACGACGCAGGTCGCCGCCGCGGCGCAGGGCATCTCGTTCGCCGTGCCGAGCCGCGCGGTCAAATGGGCGCTCGAACAGATGCGGCGTCGGCCGGACGGCCGGGTGCGGCGCGGCTACCTCGGCATCGAGTTCGCGTCGCGGTCCGGGTTGGACGAGCGCGGCGCGCCGCGTCCGGGCGCCGTCATCGTGCGCGTCGCCGACGGCGATCCGGCGCACCGCGCCGGCCTGCGGGAGGGCGACGTCGTGCTGGGTGTCGACGGCACCCCGGTGCGGGACGCCAAGGAGCTGCACGAGCGCATCGTCTGCAGCGACCCCGGCACGCCGATCGCGCTGCAGCTGCTGCGCGACGGGCGCATCGAAGACCCGGTCGTCGCCGTGCTCGGGGAGATCGGCGGTGGGGGCGAGGCACCCTTCTGACGCCGCACGTGGGCCCGAAGGCCGTGGGCCCGAAGGCGGCGTCGCGCCCGATCCCGCTTGCGCCGGCGGCCGCGGGGCCGACACTGCCATCGGCTCCGCCGTGTCGCCTTCCTCCGACAACGCCGCGTTCTTCCTGCCCGGACTGGTGCACCAGTTCGGCAACCTGCTGCTGACCATCCAGGGGCAGGCGCTGACGCTCGACCCCGCCGGGTTCGATCGCGGCCGCTCGGCGATCCTCGCCGCCGTGCAGCGCGGCGCCGACGGCCTGCAGGTGCTGCGGGTGCTGCTGGGCGATGCCCTGGCGGCGCCGGCCGCAGCGGACGAACTGCTGCGGCAGCTGGCCGAACTCGCGCGCGTGCCCCTGCGCGAACGCGGCCTCTCGCTCGCGATCCGGGGCGACCGCCGCGGCGCCGCCGCGTGGCAGCCGGCCGACCGCTTCGTCGCGTCCGTGGCCGAGGCGCTGCGGCGCTGGGTGCTGGCGATCCCGCCCGGGTCCGGCGGCGCGGTCACGCTCCGGCTCGATCCGGCCGCCGACGGTAGCTGCGTCGTCGCGCTCGGTTACGAACCCGGTCCCGGGACCCTGCCGTTCCCGCTGCCGGTCGACGACGTCACCGCGGCCCTCTCGCCGCTGGCACGGCGCGGCGTCACGGCGCTCGCTCGGGCGCACGACGCCACCTTGGCGCTGCGGTTCCCGGGCGGCGCGCTCTCCGCCGCGCAGGAAGCTTGAGGTAGCCTTCACGGCCGCTTGTCGGAGCCTACCTAGTGTCCTCTCGGTTCCTTCTTCCCCCCGAACCGAGCGAGACAAGTGATCGCCGTGGCGAAGCCGAAAATCCTGGTCATCGAGGACGAGCCCGACATCCTCGAGGTCATCCATTACAACCTCGAGCGGGAGGGACACAAGGTCATCGCGTGCCGCAACGGCGAGCAGGGCCTGAGCCGGATCCGCACGGACAACCCGGACCTGGTGATCCTCGACCTGATGCTGCCGGGCATGGACGGCGTCGAGGTCTGCCGGCAGGTCAAGGCCGACCCGGTGACCCGGTCGATCCCGATCATCATGGTCACGGCCAAGAGCGAGGAGAGCGACATCGTGCTCGGCCTCGGCATCGGCGCGGACGACTACATCGCGAAGCCGTTCAGCCCGCGGGAGCTGGTCGCGCGGGTGAAGGTCGTGCTGCGACGCGGGCCGCTGCGCGAACAGAGCGGCGGTGGGGAACGCGTGGTGCGCGGGGCGCTGGCGATCGACCTCGGCCGGCACGAAGCGCGCATCGAGGACCAGCCGCTCAACCTGACGCCGACCGAGATGCGCCTGTTGCACTTCCTCGCATCGCACCCGGGGCGCGTGTTCCCGCGCGCGCACCTGTTGAGCCGCGTCATCGGCGAGGACGCGATCGTCACCGACCGGAACATCGACGTGCACGTGCGCGCGCTGCGACAGAAGCTCGGCTCGCACGCGGCGATCATCGAGACGGTGCGCGGCGTCGGCTACCGGTTCGCCGAAGCCGGCAAGTGAGCCCGGCGGCGCCGCGGCGTCGGGCCGGGGAGGAGGTGCTCTGGACACCGCGCTGACGCTGCTCGCGGCCGCGATCGCGGTCGTGCTGTTCTGGTGCTGGCGGCGCGCCGTCGCCGCGCGCGAGACCGCGCAGGAGCGCTGGCGGCACAGCGAGGCGGCCGTCTCCAGCGCGCGCGCCGAGGTCGCGCGGCTGGTGGCGAGCCTCGGCGGCGCGAGCGACGGCCTGATCGTGCTCGACGAACAGGGCCACGTCGTGGCGAAGAACCCCGCCGCCCAGGACCTCGCCGGCCTGCCGGCGGCGGAGTGCCGCGGCTCGCGGCTCGAGGAGCTCGTGCCGTGGCCGCGCCTGCACGAGGCGCTGCGTCAGTGCCGGCGCTCCGGGCGCGCGCAGGCGTTCGAACTCGACGAGGAGTCGGCCGACGGGCGCACGCTCGCGATCCGCGTGCGCGCGTTGCCGGGCCTCGGCAGCGTCGTCGGCATCGACGACCAGAGCCGGCTGAAGCGCCTCGAGTCCCTGCGCCGCGACTTCGTCGCCAACGTCTCGCACGAGCTGAAGACGCCGCTGGCCGCGATCCAGGGCTTCGTCGAGACGGTCCAGGACGACCCGAACATGCCGCCGAGCACGCGCCACCGGTTCCTCGACCGCATCGCGCGGCAGACGGACCGGTTGACGACGCTGGTCGCGGACCTGCTGACGCTGTCGCGCCTCGACGACGACAGCGGCCTCGCACAGGCGGCCGAGCCCTGCGACTTCGTCGGCGTGCTGCGGGAGACGCTGCGCGACCTGTCGCCGATCGCCGAGAAGCGCGAGCTCGAGCTGCTCGCGCCGCTGCCCGAGGGGCCGCTGTGGGTGCGCGCCGACCGCGAGGCGCTGCGGCAGGTCGCGGGCAACCTGATCGACAACGCGCTGAAGTACACGCCGGAACGCGGCTCGGTGACGGTGCGGGTGACGACCGGCGACGGCCAGCTGCGGCTCGAGGTCGCCGACACCGGCATCGGCCTGTCGCCCGAGGACCAGGAGCGCATCTTCGAGCGCTTCTACCGCGTCGACCGGGCGCGCTCGCGCGAGCTGGGGGGCACCGGGCTCGGGCTGTCGATCGTCAAGAACACGGTGCGCAACCTCGGCGGCGAGATCGGCGTGCGCAGCGAGCTCGGCGTCGGCAGCATGTTCTGGGTCGAGCTGCCGTGCGAAGGCTCGGCGGACGCCGCGCCGCCGTCGGACGCGGACTGACGCGCGGGCCGCGACGCGGCGCTACTGGATGACGCCGCCGCGCTCGGCGAACTCGGAGCTCTTCGCCTGCATGCCCCGCTTCGCGTATTCGCGCACCTCCTCGGTGATCTTCATCGAGCAGAAGCGCGGGCCGCACATCGAGCAGAAGTGCGCGACCTTCGCGCCGTCCTGCGGCAGCGTCTCGTCGTGGTAGGCGCGCGCCGTCTCGGGGTCGAGCGACAGGTTGAACTGGTCCTCCCAGCGGAACTCGAAGCGCGCCTTGCTGAGCGCGTCGTCGCGGTCCTGCGCGCCCGGATGGCCCTTGGCGAGGTCGGCGGCGTGGGCGGCGATCTTGTAGGCGATCACGCCCTGCTTGACGTCCTCCTTGTCGGGCAGGCCGAGGTGCTCCTTCGGCGTCACGTAGCACAGCATCGCCGTGCCGAAGCTGCCGATCATCGCCGCGCCGATCGCCGACGTGATGTGGTCGTAGCCGGGCGCGATGTCGGTCGTCAGCGGGCCGAGCGTGTAGAACGGCGCCTCGTGGCACGCCGCGAGCTGGCGGTCCATGTTCTCCTTGATCTTGTGCATCGGCACGTGGCCGGGGCCCTCGATCATCACCTGCACGTCGTGCCGCCACGCGATCTCGGTCAGCTCGCCGAGCGCCTCGAGCTCGCCGAACTGGGCCGCGTCGTTGGCGTCCGCGATCGAGCCCGGCCGCAGCCCGTCGCCGAGCGAGAACGACACGTCGTAGCGCTTCATCAGCTCGCAGATGCGCTCGAAGCCGGTGTAGAGGAAGTTCTCCTCGTGGTGGAAGAGGCACCACTTGGCCATGATCGAGCCGCCGCGCGAGACGATGCCGGTGACGCGGTCGGCGGTCAGCGGCACGTGCCGCAGCAGGACGCCGGCGTGGATCGTGAAGTAGTCGACGCCCTGCTCGGCCTGCTCCTCGAGCACCTCCAGGAACAGGTCGAGGTTCAGGTCCTCGACCTTGCCCTCGACGCGCTCGAGGCACTCGTAGATCGGCACCGTGCCGACCGGCACCGGGCTGTTGCGCAGGATCCACTCGCGCGTCTCGTGGATGTTCCGGCCCGTCGACAGGTCCATGATCGTGTCGGCGCCCCAGCGTATCGCCCACGAGAGCTTCTCGACCTCTTCG
>CALKYL010000347.1 GCA_938003515.1 uncultured bacterium | reverse complement strand
GTCCCGTCGTTCCTGGCCCCGCTGCTGCTCACGCCGATCGCCGCGTTCGCCCAGGAGTCCGACCGCGCGCCGCGCGTGCCCCCGGCGCTCCTGTACGGGCCGACGGCGGCGCCCGACCGCATCGTGCTGACCTGGTCCGACGACCCCGCGACGACGCAGAGTGTCACGTGGCGCACCGACCCGACCGTCGCCGAGGCGGTCGCCGAGATCGCGGTCGCGACCCGCGGGCCGGAGTTCGCCCGGGACGCGCGGCGCGTCGTCGCGGCGTCGACCGCGCTCGAGACCGACCTCGGCGCGGCCCGCTACCACACGGTCACGTTCCTCGGTCTCGCGCCGCGCACGACCTACGCCTACCGCGTCGGCGACGGCACCAACTGGAGCGAGTGGAGCCACTTCACGACGGCGAGCGACCGGGAGGCGCCGTTCTCGTTCGTCTACTTCGGCGACGCGCAGAACGACATCAAGTCGCACTGGTCGCGGGTCGTGCGCGAGGCCTTCCGCGACGCGCCGCGGGCGGCGTTCCTGCTGCACGCCGGCGACCTCGTCAACCGCGCCGACGCCGACGCGGAGTGGGGCGAGTGGTGCGAGGCCGCCGGCTGGATCCTGCGCTCGATGCCGTCGCTCGCGACGCCGGGCAACCACGAATACGCGGGCCGCGGCGACGACGAGCACCTGTCGCGGCACTGGCGGCCGATGTTCGCGTTCCCCGAGCACGGCCCCGGAGGCCTCGAGGAGACCGTCTACTGGATCGACCACCAGGGCGCGCGCATCGTGTCGCTGAACACGAACGTCGACCTCGACGCGCAGGCCCGGTGGTTCGACGAGGTCATGCAGGGCTGCGAGGCGCGCTGGAAGATCGTGACGATGCACCACCCGGTGTTCTCGACCGCGCGCGCCCGCGACAACCCCGCGCTGCGCGCGACGCTGCAGCCGCTGTTCGACCGGCACGCCGTCGACCTCGTGCTGCAGGGCCACGACCACTCCTACGGCCGCACCGACCGCATGCGTCACGCCGGGCCCGCGGCCGAGGGCGGTTCGGAAGCTCACGAGCACGGCGAGGCGAACGTGCCGGTCGGCGTGCGCGCGCGCGACGACGAGTCGGGCACCGTATACGTCGTCTCGGTGAGCGGTCCGAAGATGTACCGGCTGGACCAGAAGCCGTTCATGGTCGCCGCGGCCGAGAACGTGCAGCTCTACCAGATCGTCTCGGTCGACGGGCCGGAGCTGCGCTACTCGGCGTACGCGGCGACGGGCGAGCTCTTCGACCGCTTCACGCTGCGCAAGGTCGAAGGTCGGCCGAACGAGCTCGTCGAGTACAAGTGACCGCGCAGGGCGCGCGCTTCAGCGCGCGTCGCCGCGGCCCGGCCGGCGCCCGTCGCGGCGGCCCTGGCGGCGCTCCTGGCGCCTGTCGCCCCGCCGGTCCTGTCGCTCGTCGCGTCGCTCACCGCGCTCGTCGCGTCGTTCGTCGCGGCGTTCCTCGCGGTGGTCCTGTCGCTCGTCGCGTCGCTCGCCGCGCTCGTCGCGTCGTTCGTCGCGGCGTTCCTCGCGGTGGTCTTGTCGCTCGTCGCGGCGCTCACCGCGCTCGTCACGCCGTTCTTCGCGTCGGTCCTGGCGTTCGTCGCGGCGTTCTCCGCGCCGCTCCTTGCGGGTCTCCTGCCGTTCGCTTGGCGGCGGCGTCTCCTGCTGGCTCGGCGCCGTGCCGGCGAGGAACAGGACGGCGAGGGATGCGGCGATGCGTCTGGACATGGTCGTTCCGGTGCTGCGGTCTCGGGCGAGCGGCAGCATCGGGTCCATGCCCGGCGCGGTTGAACACGAACTGCGCCGGGGCTCGTTCCGGGACTTCCGGAGCGCGCGAGGGGGCTACCGCTCGCGCGGGCCGCCGCCGGTCGCGGACGCCTCGGCCGGGGTGGCCTCGCTCGCCTTCGCCCGCGGCTCGCCGATCTTCTCGATCAGGCCGGCGTCGACGGCCTCCTGGTAGCTCTTCGCGTGCGGGATCTTCTCCGCCATGCGCTCGTGGAAGGGCACGCCGCGCTGCATCCAGGCCGGCGCCGGCGCGCCGCGCAGGTGGTGGTCGAAGTACTCCTGCATGCGGCGGGTCCAGTCGCGCTGGTTCTGGCGCTTGCGCAGGCCGTGGTCCTCGTCGTTGTAGTTGAAGAGGTAGGCCTCCTTGCCGAGCCGCCGCATCGCGACGAAGAACTCGATGCCCTGGTACCACGGCACCGCGCCGTCCTTGTCGTTGTGCAGGATCAGGACCGGCGTCTTCACCTTGTCCAGGTGGAACAGCGGCGAGTTCTCCCAGTAGCGCATCGGGTACTCCCAGATCGAGCCGCCGATGCGCGACTGCGTCTGCTCGTACTGGAACTGACGCGACATGCCCGAACCCCAGCGGATGCCGCCGTAGGCGCTGTACATGTTGACCACCGGCGCGCCCGACTCCACGGCGGCGAAGATGTCCGTGCGCGTGATCAGGTGCGCGGTCTGGTAGCCGCCCCACGAGTGGCCGGCGGCGCCGATCGCCTCGCGGTCGACGAAGCCCTGCGCGAGCAGGTGCTGCACGCCGGAGACGACGCACTTCTCGCACGACTCGCCGGGGTAGCCGTCGGTGTAGACGATGTCCGGCACGAACCACAGGTAGCCGTTCGACACGTAGTAGGCCGCGTTCGGCGACGTGCCGACGTCGGGCGCGACGAAGCGGTGGATGCGGCTCGAGCTGCGCTCGTAGAAGTAGACCATCATCGGCCACTTCTTCGTCGCGTCGAAGCCGTCGGGCTTGACGAGGTAGCCCTTCAGCTCGACGCCGTCGTCCGAGCGCCAGTGCACGAGCTCGGCCGTGCCCCAGCGCACGTCGCGCAGGATCGGGCAGGCGTCCGTCAGCTGCCGCGCGGCGCCGAAGTCCAGGTTGGTCGTCCAGACGTCGGGGTACTGGTCGAACCGGCTGAACGTCACGAACAGACGGTCGGCGTCCTGCGGGCGCGTGACGTCGATGCTCGCGTCCTTCATGAACAGCTTGCGCGGTTTGGCGACGCCTTCGATCGTGTCGGCGTAGAAGCCCTCGGCGTACGTGTTCTGGTCCGTGGCGGCGAGCTGCAGTTCGTTGCGCAGCCAGCGCCGCTTCTCGTAGTCGTCGCGCTCGGCGTCGGGCCGCAGGTCCGGGCCGCCGAGGCGGAACCGGGTGTTGCTCGCGCGGCCGAGGCCGTCGGTGACGCAGCGGAACGCGCCGGTCTCGGGCGAGATCGCCCAGACGTCGAACTCGTCGTAGACGAGCACTTCGGCGTCGTTCTCCGTCCAGCCGGCGAGGCCGTTCGCGCCGTGCGGCTCGGGCCGGTCGTCCTCGGTGCGGTCGAAGGGCACGCCGACGTCGGCGGTCAGGTTGCGCGTGCGGCCGGTCTGCACGTCGTAGGTGTGCCAGTCGTAGTCGCGGTGGTCGAACCAGATCACGTAGCGTCCGCCGGCGGACGTCGACGCGGAGCCGCGCAGGCCCTCGACGATCTTCTTGCGGCTGCCGTCGACCGTGTTGACGACGTAGTAGTCGGCGTAGCGGCCGTCCCAGGTGGTCTGCTGCTCGTAGGGCGTCGAGTCGCTCAGCAGCGCGCGCGAGCCGTCGTCGGTGATCAGCGACAGACGCGGCTCGTCCTCGGTGCCGAGCACGAGCGCGCGGTCGACGTCGAGGTGGTAGACCGCGGTGCGCGTCGCCTCGTTCGGATCGGGGCGCTTGGCCTGCATCGTCTGCAGCTGGCCGTCCTGCCAGTGCCACAGGTCGAGGTCGACCTGGTCCTCGGGCAGGATCTTCGGCAGCTCGTCCTTCTTCGGCGGCTTGACCCCGAACGTCAGCACGGTGCCGTCACGCGAGAAGTCGAGCCCGCCCGACTGGATGCGGAAGCCCTCGGGCACGCCCTGCGTGTCGTGGTCGACGACGCGGCGGGCCGGACGCTCGTGGAACGCCCACAGGTAGACCTCGCGCCGCGGCTCGTCCTCGCCGAACGTGCGCAGGTCGCTCGTGAACGCGAGCTGCTTGTTGGCTTCGTCCGTGGTCACGCCGGAGACGTCGCTGTAGCCGCGCAGCAGCGCGACGGTCAGGCCCGTCGACAGCTCACGCGCGAACAGGCCGTGCTGCACGCCCTCCTCGGCCTTCTTGCTGCCGACCGTGTTCCAGAGCCACGTTGCGTCCGCGACGAAGCCCCACTCGAGCACGTGCTCGATGGCCTCGTCCTTGCCGGTGGCGAGGTCGCGCAGCACGAGCCGGGTGCCGTCCTTGCGCTTCTTCTCGAGCGGGTCCGCCTTCGGCTTCGGCTTGGCCTGCTCCTCCTTCGCCTGCTCCTCCTTCGCCGGCTCCTTCTTGGGCTCGGCCTTCTCGCCCCGTGCGCCGGCCTCCGCGGGCGCGCCCTTCTCCGCCGACCCGGTCTGCTCGGCCTTGGCGGGTTCCTCCTTCTCGGCCTTCGCTTTCTTCTCGGCCTTCTCGGGCTCCGGGCCCTTCTCGGTCTTCTCGCCCTTGTCCGCCTTGCCGGCGTCCTTCTCGTCTTCCTCGGGCTTGGCGAAGTGCAGCACGAGCAGGTCGCCCTCCCGCGGTTGGCGGTAGCTGTCGACGTTCTCGATCTTCGTGACCTCGCCGGTGCGCAGGTCGAGCACGTGCAGGCGCTTCGCGAGCGCCTTGGCCTCCTTCTCGGCGGCCTTCTCGGCCTCGGACTTCTCGGACTTCTTCGCGGGCTTCTCCCCGCTCTTCGCCTCGGGCTCGGGCAGGCCGAGGAACGCGCGCACCTCGGCCATCGACGCGCCGCGCCTCTCGATCATGCGCTGCGCCTGGGCCTCGGTCATGCCGCGCTCGGCGAGCGCCTTCTTGACGTCCGGCGGCAGGCCCTCCTCTTCCTCGGCTTCGCCGCCCTTCTTCTCCTCCTTCTTCGCGTGCAGCTTCTCGAGCTTCTTCCGGCGCTCTTCCTCGTAGGACTTTTCGACCTTGAACATCGCGAGCTTGCCGTCGTTGGAGAAGCTCAGGCGCTCGCCGCGTTCGAAGGTGTAGACCGTGTCGCCGTCGACCTCGCGCACGTAGAGCACGCCGTCGCCGACGCGCGGGTTGATCGCGTAGCCCATCCAGCGGCCGTCGCGGCTGTAGGTCGCGCCGCGCAGGGACGGCCAGCTGTCGTAGTCGTCGTGGCTGACCGCGCGCCTGGCGGCCTGCGCGACGAGCTCCGAGGGCGCGGCCATCGGCGCGAGCACGGTGACCAGGGTCAGGGCGGAGCGGAGAAGGCCGTTGGGGCGGAGGATCGGCGTCATGTCGCTGCGTTCTCGGTCAGAGGGAGGCCCCGCAGGGTAAGCCGAAGCGGGGGGCGCGGGTAAGGGCCCGGCCCGCAACGTCGTCGTAACGACCGCCCTCACGCGCCGCCGGGAGCGCCGGGCGCGCCGGCTCGCCCCGGTGCCACCGCCGGGCGGGCGCGCCGGGCGTTTGGAGTCGGTCGCGTTCCCGGTCCATGATGCGCGCATGCAGACGCTCGCCGACGTCGTCCTCTGGTCCGCGATCGCCGGCCTCGCGCTGGTCGTGGTGACCCGGGCCCTCGGGTCGCTCCGCGCCGTGTGGTCGCTGCTGCGCGGCGCTTCCGCCGGTCCGCACCTGCGCGCGCTGCGGGTGCCGCTGCTGCTCGTGCTGCTGGCCGGCGCCGCCGTCGCCGCGCTGCCGCGCGCGGAGTCGGTCGACGCCGGGCCCTGGCTCTCGCGGGGGCTGGCCGTCGCGCTCGGCGTCGGCATCACGTGGCTCGTCGCGACGCTGCTCGCCGTCCTGGTGGCGCTCTTGCTCGAACGTCACGACACCGCGGTCGCCGACAACCTGACGGCGCGCCGCGTGCACCCGCAGTACCGGGTGCTGCTGCGCATCGCGCTGATCCTCGTCTGGGTGCTCGGCGCGGCCGTGATCCTCTCGACGTTCGAGCAGGTGCGCACGCTCGGCAACGGGCTGCTGGCGTCGGCGGGCATCGTCGGCCTCGTGCTCGGTCTCGCCGCGCAGCGCACGATCGGCAACTTCCTGGCCGGCATCCAGATCGCGCTGACCCAGCCGATCCGGCTCGACGACGCGGTCGTCATCGACGGCGAGTGGGGCTGGATCGAGGACATCACGACGACCTACGTCGTCGTCAAGATCTGGGACGAGCGCCGGCTGATCGTGCCGTTCAGCCGTCTGCTCGAGCAGTCGTTCCAGAACTGGACGCGCACGCGCGCCGACCTGCTCGGCTCGGTGATGCTCTGGACCGACTACGGCGTGCAGGTGCCGGCGCTGCGGCAGGAGCTGAGCCGCATCGTGCACGAGACCGACCTCTGGGACGGCCGCGTCGCGGTGCTGCAGGTGGTCGAGTGCAGCGAGCGCGCGATCCAGCTGCGGGTCCTGGTCAGCGCCAGCACGTCGCCGCGCGCGTGGGACCTGCGCTGCCACGTGCGGGAGAAGCTGATCGCGTTCCTCGCGCGCGAGCAGCCCGAGGCGCTGCCGACCGTGCGGGCCGAACTCGACTCGACGCGGCGCGTGCAGCAGCGCGCGGCCCGGCACGTCGCGATCGAGGATCCGCGGCTCGAGCAGCCGGACGTCGGCGGGCTGCCGGGCGAGCCCGAGCCGCGCGACGCCGCGACCGGCGAGCCGCTCGCGATGGATCCGAAGGGCTCGTGAAGGCCGCGCCGGACGACCCCGCGGGCGCACGCTCGCCGGGGCGCCAAGTCCGGTGGCGGTCCTCCACGGCGCGTCAACGCACGACGTGCCAGCGCGTCTGTCGCCCGCCGAGGTAGACGACGCGTTCGCCGTCGAAGCACGCGTCCTGCTCGAGGCCGATCTGCACCGGCTGACCCTGCCACTCGGGCAGCGGCACGCGCACGTTGCCCTCGATCGCGTAGCACGTGTTCGGGAACAGCGGCCAGTCGCCGCGCACCGGGGTCGGGCCCTGGTTGTCCCACATGCCGATCGTCGGGCCGGCGGCGTGTCCGAAGAAGCCGAGCGGGTGGGTGTAGACGCTGCCGGTGATGCCCGCCTCCGCGCACTTCTCCAGCGTCGCCGCGAGGATCTGGTTGCCGGTCCGGCCGGCCACGAACGACGACGTCAGCAGGTCCTGCCACCGGTTGCCGACCGCGAGCGCACGCACGAGGCCGTCGGGCACGTCGCGTTCGCCGGCGCGCAGCACGTAGCCCATCTCCTGCGTGTCGGTGCACAGGCGCAGGTAGCGGATGCCGACGTCGCAGTGCAGCACGTCCCCGCGGCGGATGACCGCGTCGGCGTCGCCGAGGAACGGCCGCTCGGCGTCGAGCTCGGGGTCGCGGCGCTGCACGTCGCAGATCGGGTGGAACCAGACCGGCAGGCCGAGCTCCTCGAAGCGGCCCCGCAGCCACCAGCGCACGTCGTCGGTGGTCGTCACGCCGGGCGTGATCACGCGGTTGGAGAACGCCTCGGCGACCACGCCGCGCGCGAGCTGCACGACCTGCGGGTAGAGCTCGAGCTCGGCATCGGTGCGCGTCTCGAGCCAGCGCACGCACAGCCGCTCGGCCGACACGAGGCGTCCGCGGTGGCGGCCGGCGAGCGCCTGCTCGAGCCGCCGCCGCAGGCCGCTCGTCAGGCCGTCGCCGAACGCCCAGTGCTCGCTCGTGTCGACGCCGATGCGCTGCGGGTCCCGCTCGGCGACGAGCGCCGCGAGCCGCGCCCACTGGTCGTCGTCGCTGCCGCCGTCCCACGCGCTCGCGTAGACGTCGCCGAGGCCGTAGCGGCTGACGGTCAGCCGCTCGACGCCCTGCTCCTCGCCGCGGTCGAAGAACACGAGGATCGTCGTCCGGCGCGCGGCGAACACCGGCTCGGGCACGAGCGTCAGGTAGACCGGGTCCTCGGCGTACTCGCGGTTCAGCACGATCCACATGTCGAGGTCGCACTCGCGCATCAGCCGCGGGAGCAGCGTGTCGAGGCGCTCGCGGAGGACGCGGTTGATCGTCGCCGCCCGCTGCTGCGGCGACAGCACGGCCGGCGGTGCCGGCACGTCCTGGCCCTGGTCCCATTCGCGCTGGCCGGCCGCACCCGTCGTGAACAACGCGGCCGCGAACGCCGCGACGTGGACCTGCCCGGATGCGATCGTGTGCATGGCGCGGAGGGTAGCCGCTCAGGCGTCGCGCAGCGCCTCGTGGTCGAGGATCGCGACCGTGTGCTCGAACAGCCGCTGCGCCGAGGTCGGCGAGTCGCCGACGCACAGCACGCCGAGCTTGCCGAACTGCGACAGCGCGCCGATCAGGTGGAAGACGACGCCCTGCTGCGTCGCCGCGTGGAAGTGCAGGTCGTGCTCGACCGCGATGTCGTTGAGGTCGGACGGCGTGAGCCGACGGTAGTCGGGGTTCGTCAGGTTGTCCGAGGCGTAGTAGTAGCGCGCCTCGCCGCGCGGGGTCCGGAACAGGCCGGTTTCGGGGTCGTACGCGCCGTCGGTCAGGAACTGCAGCATCACGAACGGGTGGGTCGTGCCGCCCTTGCGCAGGTTGATCTCGATCGCCAGGTGGCGCCACGCGTCGCCGTCGCGCACCGACACGAAGTCGACGCCGAACCGTCCGAGCACGCCGCGCTGCTTCAGCACCGCGCTGACGCGCGCGGCGGCCGCCTGGATCTGCAGCCGGTAGGCCTCGCGCGCCGGGAACGTGCTGCCGAGGAAGATCTGGCCCGAGTCGCCGTCGAGCACCTGGTCGTGGGTCGAGATCGTCTCGACGCGGCCGAGCGGGTCGATGCGGCACTGCACCGACGGCGAGCACTTGTCGGCGCCGTCGACCCACGCCTCGACGATGCCGCCCATCTGCGCGAACTTGGCCGCGTAGGCGTCCCACCGCTCGTCCGCCGCGACGAACTTCACCCGCCTGGGCAGCTCGCCGCGGATCCACGCGTGGAGGTCGCCGCCGGCGGCCGCGCCGTCGTAGACGAACGTCGCGTTGCCCTCGCCCGAAGCGCCCTCCTCGAGCTTGATCGCGGCCTTGCGCAGGTCCGGGTTGCGCCGCTTGAGCTCGGCCAGCGCGTCGACGACGTCGTCGATCGAGCGCAGACGCTCGAAGCCGTCCGGCAGCGCGACGCCCGCGCTCTTGAAGACCTCGCGGCTGCCGCTCTTGGAGCCGAGGTCCTGCAGCCGCGGGTCGCAGGCGTAGAGCGGGACGCCCAGCCGCACGGCGAGCGTGCGCTCGACGTCGGTCGCGGCGAAGCACGTCATGTGGGCCGCCGCCGGGTCCTCGATCGCCGCGCGGATGCGTCGCAGCAGGCGCGGCCGATCGAGGATCTTCTGGCTGACCGTCGTCAGCGACGCGTCGTGGCACGCGAGCAGCGTCAGCCGCTGCCGCGCGTGGCCGGCGGGCACGCCGCTGAGGAAGCTCAGGTAGTAGTCGACGATCGCCGGGTCGATCGGCTCGCTCGTCACGTAGACGACCTTCGTGCGCGGCAGCCGCAGCAGCATCAGCATCGACAGCATGCGCTCCTCGTAGTGCTGCACGCCGGCGACCTTCGCGAGGATGTAGGCGTCGATGCTGAGGCTCGGGATCAAGACCACGGTCCGGGCCGCCGAGCGATCGGGGAACACCTCGCGGAAGTGTCGCGCGAGCCGTTCCTGCAGCTCGCAGAACCGCGTGATCTCCTCGGCGCTGCCCGGAGCGGGTTCCATCCGGCCGAGGCTAGGCGGAACTGCGGCCCGGAGCCACTGGGCCGAACGGCGCACGTCGGCCGTTCGGCGCCGCGTCGACGCGGCTACCGCGCCGCGCGCAGGATGCGGCGCACCTCTGCCGAGGCCCGCGGGTCGAAGTGCACCGCGTGGTCGGCGTCGGGGATCACCGCCTCCGACGCGGCGCCGTCGAGGCGCGAGGACCAGTAGGGCACGACGCCGTCGGTCCAGTCGGCGCTGTCGGCGCTGCCGCTGACGTCGCCCATGATGCTGTGGTAGACGACGCCGTCCCCGATCGGCAGCGCGCTCAGCGCGCGCATCACGGGATGGGACGGCGACAGCTCGTCTACGCTCGTCGGCAGGTCGACCTGCATGCTCGCGAACCGCCGGATCCGGCCGACGAAGTCGCGCAGGCGGCGCGGCACCGACATCAGCGTCGAACCGAGGCGGCCGATCAGGTCGTCCGCCATGCCGCTGCCGCGGTGGGGGGCGGCGATGAAGATCACGCGGTCGACGAACGGCAGCGGCTCCCAGAAGTAGAGCCGCGACGCCATGTCGCGGTCCTCCGCTTGGAGCTCCGGCGCGACCCGGTCGAACGGCGCTTCGAACACCGTGTTCCAGATCGCGTCGCCGGTGCGCGAAACCGCCATGCGCGACAAGAGCCCGCCCATGCTGTGGCCGACGAGCACCAGCCGCTGCGTCGCCGGATCGTCGAGTTCCGGGTCCAGGTCCGAACGCGCCTGCAGGAGCGTCTCCCGCAGCTGCCGCACGTTCTCGAGCAGCGGCGTGCCCGTCGCGTAGAAGTAGTGCCAGACCTGGTAGCGGCCGTGCAGCGTCTCGTCGCCGAAGACGTCGTTGGTCAGGTCGCGCCAGGTCAGCGGGCTCGACCACAGGCCGTGCACCATGACCACCGGCACGCGGTCGGGGTCGTAGTCCTCGAGCAGGTAGAGGCCCTCGCGCCCGGCGACGTCCGACGAGAAGAAGCTGCGGTCCTCGAGCGCGTGGATCTGCGCCTGGGCGAGCAGCCAGGCGAACGGCGCCGTGAAGTCGGCCGCGAGCGGCACGCGCAGGCCGGGCACGGCGTCGACGTGGTGCGTGCGCCGCGGGTCGAGCAACTCGAGCCGGCCGCGGTAGCGTTCGCCGTCCGCGGGACGCAGCACGGCCGTGAAGCCGCGGGTCACCGCCTCCGGCGTCAGGTAGCGGGTGACGCCGCGTTCGGCGTCGCGCTCGGCGACCAGGGGCACGCCCGCGCCGAGGCGGCGGTAGCGGTGGCGCAAGCCCGCGACCGCCATCGTGTCCGCGCAGTGCCAGCGGTCGAAGTCGGTCAGCTCCCAGGGCCCGTCGACCCGCCAGTCGACGTCGACGCGATGCCGTTCGCGCAGCAGCCGCAGCAGCCCGGCCAGCTCCGGCTCCTCGGCGAGGCACGTGCCGAGGAAGCGCGTCAGCGCGTAGCCGTGCCGCTCGAGCGCCCGGTTGCGCAGCGGGTCGAACACCGGTTGCGCCTCGTCGGCGCGGCAGCCGAGCGCCCGCGCCGCGTCGCACGCGGACTCGAGGAAACGATCCGCGCGCTGCGCGGGCTCGCCGCGCTCCGCCAGGTGGTACAGCAGCTCGGCGCGGGCCATCAGCCGTTCGTGGTCGGCCAGCGCCACGATCGGGCGGGCGAGGCGAACGACCGCGGCCGCGTGCTCGCCGGGCGGGAAGCCGAGCCGGTCGAGCAGCGCGAGCGTGCGGCCGCTGAGCGCGTCGCCGTCGTAGGCCGACAGCTGCTGCGTGCGCACGACCTCGGCCAGCCCGACGGCCTCGACCCGCACCGGGTTGGTGGCGCAGGCGGCGAGCAGCACGGCGACGAACGAGGATTGGGCACGGCGCATGCCCGGACCTTCTACCGCACGACCCCCGGGCGGGCATCGCGCGCCGCGGCCGGAGGCGCCGCGCCGGCCGCTCCCCGGAGACGCAGACGGCCCGCCGGCGGGGCCGGCGGGCCGTCGTTCACGGGCTCCGTGGAGCCCGACGTCTCGCGGCCGTCAGGCGTCGAAGCGGTCGAGCTCCATCACCTTGGCCCACGCCGCGACGAAGTCGTCGAGGAACTTCTGCTCGCCGTCGTCGCACGCGTAGACCTCGGCGAGGGCGCGCAGCTGCGAGTTGGAGCCGAAGATCAGGTCGACCGCGGTGCCGGTCCACTTGACCGCGCCGTTCCGGTCGACGCCCTCGTAGACGCCGGCCTTGCCGGACGCCGGCCGCCAGGTCACGTCGCCGTCGAGCAGGTTGACGAAGAAGTCGTTCGTCAGCGTCTCGGGGCGGTCGGTGAACACGCCGTGCTTCGAGCCGTCCCAGTTGGCGTGCAGGACGCGCATGCCGCCGACGAGGACCGTCATCTCGGGCGCGCTCAGCGACAGCGTGTCGGCCTTGTCGACGAGCATCTCCGGCGCGTTGTAGCGGCCGCTGCCGTGGTAGTTGCGGAAGCCGTCCGCCTTGGGCTCGAGCACCGCGAACGACTCGACGTCGGTCATCTCCTGGCTCGCGTCGGCGCGGCCCGGACGGAACGGCACGACGACCGTCTTGCCGGCGCGCTTCGCCGCCGCCTCGATCGCGGCGTTGCCGCCGAGCACGATCAGGTCGGCCATCGAGACCCGCTTGTCACCCGACTGCGCGCCGTTGAAGTCCTGCTGGATCTTCGTGAGCACGCCGAGCACCTTCTGCAGCTCGGCCGGGTTGTTGACCTGCCAGTCCTTCTGCGGCGCGAGCCGCAGGCGGGCGCCGTTGGCGCCGCCGCGCAGGTCCGTGTCGCGGAACGAGGCCGCCGACGCCCACGCCGTGCGCACCAGCTGCGCCGTGCTCAGGCCCGAGTCGAGGATCTTCCGCTTCAGCGCGCCGATGTCGCCGTCGTCGATCAGCTCGTGGTCGACCTCGGGGATCGGGTCCTGCCACAGCTGCGGCTCCGGCACCTCGGGGCCGAGCAGGCGCGAGTGCGGGCCCATGTCGCGGTGCGTGAGCTTGAACCAGGCGCGCGCGAACGCGTCCTTGAACGCCTCGGGGTCGTCGAGGAAGCGCTTCGCGATCTCGCGGTAGGCCGGGTCCTCCTTCAGCGCGAGGTCGGTGGTCAGCATCATGACCGGGTGGCCCTTGCCCGGGACGTGCGCGTCCGGGGTGGTGCGGTTCGTCTGGCCGGGCTTCGGCTTCCACTGCACCGCGCCGCCGGGGCTGCGCGTCTGCTCCCATTCGTATTCGAACAGGTTGGTCAGGTAGTCGTGCGACCACTGCGCCGGCGTGTAGGTCCACGCGCCCTCGAGGCCGCTGGTGATCGTGTCGGCGCCCTTGCCGGTGCCGTACGAGTTCTTCCAGCCGAGGCCCTGCTGCTCGATCGGCGCGCCCTCGGGCTCGGGGCCGACGTACTTGCCGGCGTCGGCCGCGCCGTGCACCTTGCCGAGCGTGTGGCCGCCGGCGATCAGCGCGACGGTCTCCTCGTCGTTCATCGCCATGCGTCCGAACGTGATGCGGATGTCCCGCGCCGCGGCGAGCGGATCGCCCTTGCCGTCGTGGGGGCCCTCCGGGTTGACGTAGATCAGGCCCATGTGCGACGCGGCGAGCGGGTTCTCGAGCTCACGCTCGTCGGTCCAGCGCTGGCTCGCGAGCCACTCCTTCTCGGGGCCCCAGTAGGTCGAGTCCGGCTCCCAGACGTCCTCGCGGCCGCCGCCGAAGCCCAGCGTCTCGAAGCCCATCGACTCGAGCGCGACGTTGCCGGTCAGGATCATCAGGTCGGCCCACGACAGGTTCCTGCCGTACTTCTGCTTGATCGGCCACAACAGCCGCCGCGCCTTGTCGAGGTTCGCGTTGTCGGGCCAGCTCCCGAGCGGCGCGAAGCGGATCGTGCCGTCGGCCGAGCCGCCGCGGCCGTCGGTCACGCGATAGGTGCCCGCGCTGTGCCACGCGAGCCGGATCATCAGGCCGCCGTAGTGCCCGTAATCGGCGGGCCACCAGTCCTGCGAGGTGGTCAGTACCTGCTCGATGTCCTTCTTCACGGCCGCGAGGTCGAGCTGGTCGAAGGCGGCGGCGTAGTCGAAGTCCGCGCCCATCGGGT